>DATFRR010000054.1:0-2944 GCA_035263025.1 Micromonosporaceae bacterium | reverse complement strand
GTCATCGTCTGTCCACAAACGTCCACTCGACAAACGAGCCAGTCCGACGCCGAGCTGATCGTGTCATGATGTGACGGCAGCCGGACCAGGGGAGTGGATGGTCGACATGCGCGACGACGACTTCATCGTGTTTGGTGGTTCTGCCAATCCCGTGCTCACCAAGGAGATCTGCGGCCATCTCGGCGTCGAGCCCGGCCTTGGCGAGGTCATCCAATTTTCCGACGGCAACCTCTTCGTCCGCATTGGACAGAACGTCCGCGGCCGTCATGTCTACCTCGTGCAGTCGACGGTTTTCCCGGCCAACGACAACTTCATGGAGTTGTTGTTCTGGCTCGACGCATTCCGGCGGGCGAGCGCCGCGTCGGTGACCGCGATCGTGCCGTATTTCAGCTATGCCAAGGGCGACAAGAAGGACGAGCCGCGGGTGTCGATCCGGGCGCGGGTCTGCACGCAGTCGATCGAGGTGGCCGGCGCGAACCGGGTCGTGATGATGGATCTGCACGCGCCGCAGATCCAGGGTTTCTTCGGCATTCCGGTGGACGATCTCTACGCGCTTCCGGTGCTGGTCGATGCGGTACGCGATCTCGACCTGACGGATGTCGTCGTGGTCTCGCCCGATGCCGGTTTCGCCAAGAAGGCGCGCATGTACGCCAAGCGCCTGTCCGCGCCGATGGCGATCGCCGACAAGGAGCGCGTCGACCACAGCGAAACGGCGCGCGTCGTCGACCTGATCGGTGACGTCGCCGGACGGCACGCGCTGATCGTCGACGACTTCACGATCACCGCCGGCACACTCGTCGAGGTCGCCGAGTGCCTGATGGAACGAGGTGCGCGATCGGTACACGCCGTAGTGACGCACGGCGTGTTCACCGGCGACGCGATGGCGCGGCTGGACGCGAGCCCGATCTCGCGGCTGCTGTGTACGGACACCGTCGAAAACCAACCGGTGGAACTCTCGCCGAAGGTTCAGGTCGTCTCCGTGGCGCCGCTGTTCGCCGAGGCGATCCGCCGCATCCACCAGCGGGAAAGCATCAGCGTGCTGTTCGCGTCCTGATCCGTCGCTCGGCCGGCGTTCGTGATCACGTCGCGTCTCATGATCGAAGTACCCGCCTCGACTCCGACGTGACCTGCGGGGTTGCGTAAGATCAGCGATTGCCGCTACGGCATGGCACCGCGGGTGATCACCACGGACCAACGGGGGGACGGATGACGGCTCAACCATTCCCCGAAGCGGGCGCCACACCACATCCCACCGGACCGATGGCCGCCGGGAGCGCGGCACTGTTTGCTGCCGGCGGCGCGGCACCGGAGAACCGTCCGACCGCGCTGTCGCATCTCCTCGCCGACGTCACGCCGGCCGCCGTGCACTACCGACGCAACCACTATCCGTACCCGACGGTGGACGAGTCCACGTGGCGGCTGCCGATCACCGGAGCGGTGTCCACCGAGATCGAGCTGACCATTCGTGAGCTGCGCCGGATGCCTGTCTCGACGCGCCGCGTGCTACTCGAGTGCGCCGGCCATCGACGTACGGAGTTCCAGCCGCCCATCTCCGGTGTGCAATGGGGACTGGGCGCGCTGAGCCAGGCGGACTGGTCCGGTGTCGCACTGGCCGACGTACTGGCGCTCGCCGGCGTACGCGACGACGCGGTCGAGGTCGTGCTGCACGGCGCGGATCGTGGCCGGTTCCCGGAGCTCGATGGCGTGCACTCCTATTCGCGGTCGATCCCGCTCACCAAGGCACTGGATCCGCACACGTTGCTCGCGCTCGACATGAACGGAGCAGCGCTGCCGCGCGAGCATGGTGCGCCGGTCCGCGCCGTCGTGCCCGGCTGGTATGCGATGGACTCCGTGAAGTGGCTGACCGCCATCGAGGTCGTGACGTCCGCGTTCACCGGGCCCTACCAGGAGCTCGACTACCGCTTCCAGCCGGCCGGCGAGACCGGCATCGGAGCGCGGCTCGACGTGATGCCGCCGCACGCGTTGCTCGTGTCGATCGCCGATGGCGACACGCTGTCATCCGGCCACCATGAGATCACCGGTATCGCGTGGGCCGGGCACGGCGTGGCATCCGTGGAGGTCCGCGTCGGTGCCGGTCCCTGGGAACTGGCCAAGATCACGCCCGGTCCGGATCGATACCAGCGGGTGGTCTGGCGGACGGTCGTCGACGTCGCGGCCGGCCAGCCGACCGTGCTCGCCGTTCGCTGCACCGACGACACCGGCACCACGCAGCCGACCGAGCTCGTGTGGAACCGGCGCGGCTACGTCAACAACTCGGTGCAGACCGTCCGTGTGAACGTTGTGTAGCACGACGGCCTCGATCTCCCTCCGGTCAATCGGGAGCTTGTGCGTGCGCCTCGACGGCGTGCGCGTCATCTGCCCGTACCCGCCATTGGCTCGGCAGCAACCGACCCGCGACCGCGATGGCCAGAGCCAGCGCAACCGCCACGAGGAGCGCGATCCGCAGGTTGGTCGCGTCGGCGAGCAGGCCAATGACGACCGGGCCGACCAGCAAGCCGGTGTAGCCGAGCGTGCCGGAGACCGCGATCGACGCGGCCGCACGAGGCGGATCGATGTCGCCGGCGATCGAGAAAGCGATCGGTCCGACCGCGCATACCGCGATGCCGATCAGGAAATAGCCGCCAAGCGCAACCCACGCGTGGGTTGCGGTGATCACGAGCGTGAACGCCGCCGCGGTGGCCAGGCCCGAGACGGAGACGACGGTACGGGTGCCGAACGCGGTCCGGACCCGGTCCGCGACCAGCCGGCCGCCGAGCGCACCGAGCTCGAACGCCGGATACGCGAGCGCGGCGAGCGCCTGGCTGGCATGCAAATCCTCGTTCAGATGCAGCCCACTCCAGTCGGCGACGGAGCCTTCCACCATGAACGCCGCGAACGCGATCAGGCCGACGAAATACGCGAGCCTCGGCAGCCGTCCGGCCCG
>DATFRR010000053.1:0-26541 GCA_035263025.1 Micromonosporaceae bacterium | reverse complement strand
CGGATCTCGTACGTCGTCGCCGACCAGCCGTCGCCGCTCTACCGCAACGCGATTGGCGACGAGTGTGTGTACGTCGAGGCGGGCACCGCGCGGATCGAGTCGACGTTCGGCATGCTCGACGTCGGCGAGGGCGACTACGTCGTCATTCCGACGTCGGTGATCTACCGCATCGTGCCGACCGGCGCTGTCCCACTGCGCACGCTGGTCGTCGAGGCGACCGGTCACATCGGGCCACCGAAGCGTTACCTGTCGGTGCGCGGCCAGTTCCTCGAGCACTCACCCTACTGCGAGCGCGACATTCGTGGACCGGGCGAGCCGCTGACCGTCGACGGCGCGGACGTAGACGTCTACGTCCAGCACCGCTCGCGCGGCACCGGACCGACCGGCACCGGCTGGACAAAGTTCACGTACGCCCACCACCCGTTCGACGTGGTGGGGTGGGACGGCTGTCTTTATCCGTGGGCGTTCTCGATTCACGACTTCGAGCCGATCACCGGACGGGTTCACCAACCGCCGCCGGTGCATCAGACGTTCGAGGGTCCGAACTTCGTGATCTGCTCGTTCGTGCCGCGCAAGGTGGACTACCACCCGCTGTCGATTCCGATCCCGTATAACCACCACAACGTCGACTCCGACGAGATGCTGTTCTACACCGGCGGCAACTACGAGGCGCGCCGCGGCTCGGGCATCGAGCAGGGCTCGATCTCGTTGCATCCCAGCGGATTCACGCACGGTCCGCAGCCAGGTGCGGTGGAACGCGCGATCGGCGTCGACTTCTTCGACGAGCTCGCCGTCATGGTGGACACGTTCCGGCCGCTCGACCTGTGCGAGCCGGCGCTGGCCGCGGAGGACGCCGGATATGCGTGGACGTGGGCGCGGCGCTCGAGCGGCCCGCACTCTGCCGGCGCCGACCCATCCACCGGTTGAAGTCCGCGGTGGTGCTCCTTAACTCGGGCGGGTACGACCCGCCGCCACGGTCACGAATGTTCGAGCACGCGGTCGGGCGTCACGCGGCAGACGACGCGTACCACCTCCGGTGGTTCGATCCGGAAGTCGACGCCGTCGTAGCGCTGTGAGAGTTCCTGGATGAGCTCGCGGCCGCCCGCTTCCGTCATTGTCACGGCGCCGCGGATTTCCACGTAGCCGTACGGGTCTGCCGGGTCGTACATGCAGATGCTCACCCGCGGGTCGCGTTCCATGTTCTTCGTCTTGCGCCGCCCGCGGATCGTGGAGAACACCACGTCGTCGCCGTCGCGCTTGATCCAGATGACACTGGACTGCGGTGCTCCGTCCGGATTGATCGTGCACAAGATGGCGAACGTGTTGGCGTCGCACAGCAGACGGGCAAGGTACGGGAGCGGAACCGACATGTGCCCGATCATGCCACGGCGCATTAAGGTGAAGCGCGTGCCACGGTCATCGCTCGCCCGCCGCTCCGTGGTCGCAGCTATCGTTTTCGCTCTCGTACCGTGGGTGACGCTCGGCTTTGGTTCCGCAATCGCATTCGCGTTGGCGGCGGCGTTCCTTCGCGACATCGGTCGACGCGCCACCGTCCTGCTATCCGTGTCGGCTGCCGTCTACGCGGCCACGCTCGCCGTGTTCTTTGTGACCGTCGATGAGGGACCGGATGACTCGCTGTCTACGGCGGCTGCGATATCACTCGTCGTCATGGTCGTCGTCGCCGGCATCGAGGCGATCATCTGCAGTCCGTTGATTGCTGGCGCGATACGTGGACCGAAGGGCGGATTCCGCGACATGCTCGAGGACGAGCGCGCGGATCTCGCGCACGATCCGGCCGTACGCCTCGCGATCCGGCAACGTGAGCGTCGAAGCCTCGCTCGGGAGATTCTCCGCGACGATCGCACCCTGGCCGCCACGCTCCACATCGGACGGCCGGATCTGGACCGCGACTTCGCCGACGGTGGGCTCATCGACGTCAACCACTGCCCGACGTGGGTGTTCGCGTCGCTGCCCGGCGTCGACGTGGACATGGCCGAGCGCATCGTGAGTGCGCGCAACCGGCTCGACGGACTTCGCTCGCCGGCCGATCTCGTGGTGGAGGCGGACGTACCGAGCGAGGTCGTCGACGCCCTCCATGACGTACTGGTATTTGTCCCACTCGACGAGCCCTAGGTCGGAGTTCAAGATCACGATGACTGCGGTCTAGTTGTCGCCAGAACGCCCGTTCCGGCCATGATCACAGCAATCAGACCGCACTCGCGGCTGCTGGACGGATCTCGAGTCCAGGCGTGCCAGGAGCCACATGGCCTGTCGCCGCACTGAGGGATCATCGTCGGATGCGGCCGCGACGAGGACCGGATAGGCGGATCGGTCACCGATGAGCGCCAGGGTCTGGGCGAGCATGCTTCGCGCGCCGGAGTATGTCTCTGTCTTCCACCACGTAAGCAGATGCGACAACACGCGGCCTCGTTCGTGCTCCGGTGGTGGATCGGCGACGTAGCCGAAGATCTTGCCAATCGCGTACGCTACTTCTTGGCGTACCGCGTCGTCCGAATCGTCGGAGACGCCCAGCAGCGTATCGATCGCAGCCGGGTCACACCGGCGCGCCACAATCGTTGTCACGAGCAGCCTCGTGTGCTTGTTCTCGGTCAACATCAGCGCACTGCATAGGACCCCGGTCGATACTTCCGCCTGGATTCTGCGCATCAGCGGGCGGCGATCGGCGCGTGGCCGCTCAAGTTCTCGAATGATGCGTTGTGCCGTCCATGGCACGTCATGCTCCGTCGTAGGCGGGGGTCCCGTCCGGTGGGGACTCGTCGGGCGGGATCACCAGCGCGACCGCGATGGCGGCAACGCCTTCACCGCGTCCGGTCAGCCCGAGACCATCCGTCGTCGTGCCGGAGACCGTCACGGGTGCACCGATCGCGTCGGACAGCGCAGCCTGGGCCTCGACCCGACGTGGCCCGATCTTCGGCTCGTTGCCGATCACCTGAATCGAGACGTTGCCGATCTCGTATCCGGCGGCGCGCACCCGACGGGCCGTCTCGCTCAGCATCGCGACTCCGGACGCGCCGGCCCACTCCGGGTCCGCCACACCGTAGTTAGAGCCCAGGTCGCCGAGGCCGGCCGCGGCGAACAGCGCATCACAGGCCGCATGCGCGGCGACGTCCCCATCGGAGTGACCAGCGAGTCGTGGCGACTCGGGCCACTCGAGACCGGCGAGATGGCAGCCGCGTTCAGTGCCGTACGCGTGCACGTCCGTACCGACGCCGACCCGGGGTATCGTCACGACGCGCTCAGCTGGAGGCATCGCGCAGGTCGATCTCCACAGTGAACGGTGCAATCGCCTTGACGATGCCGGTGAACACCTCGGTCGGCCGGTAGACCTGCGCAGCGGCATCCAGGACGTAGGTGTGCACGACCGGAACGCCCGAACCGACCTGCTCCACGCGCCAGTAGTATTCGATGCCAGCCTCTGCGTATTCAGCGGGCTTCGTCTTGCGATCTACGGTCTCGGACCCGGGCGAAACGACCTCCGCGATCAGCAGCACGTGCTCCGACCGCTTCGGCTCGATGTCGATGGCCTCGGCTCGATAGGCGATCACGTCGGGGCGACGGTTCAGCAACGGGACGTCTCGCAGTCGGACGTCGAAATCAGTGCCGGCGCGCCATTGCGGACGTCCAGCCGCCGCCAATGACACCGCAAGCGACGTCCCGACCCAGTTGTGTCGCGCGGAGGGGCTCGGGCTCATCACAACCATCCCGTCCATGATCTCGATGCCGCGAGACCGCTCCTCCGACCACGAGTCGTAGTCGTCTGCGGTGACCAGTTCGTGCATCCAGATGGGCGGGATCATCTCGGTCGTCATTGTCACCGCTCTCCGGTCGTGGCGTCCTCAGTCGAGCCAATGCTACGAGAACGCTCGGTGATCGCAGCGGAAGCGAGCAGCGCCTCGGCGATCACGAGGTCGAACGGTCGCGTGATCTTGAAGGCGAGGTCGTCGCCCGGCACCGTATCCACCCGTACCCCTAGGTGCTCGGCCAGACCCGCGTCGTCGGTGTGGTCGTCGACGGCGCCAGCGTGCGCGGCGGTGAGCGTCGCACGGCGAAAGCCTTGCGGCGTCTGGATTGCGCGCAGCACGGACCGATCCACGGTCGCGACGACTTCGTCCTGGTCCCCGACACGTTTCACGGTGTCGGCCACCGGCATGGCAGGCACCACAGCCTCGGCGCCCGCGCGCAATCGCGCCGCGACGGCCTCGACCAATGCTGGTGGCGCGAGGGCGCGTGCCGCGTCGTGCACGAGCACAAGATCAAATTCCGCTGGTACGGCACTGAGCGCGGCCGCTACCGATGCCTGGCGAGTTGCGCCGCCCGGAACCACGAGTGTTCGCACTGGCGACGGTGTGACCATCGCCCGGACCCGCTCGACATCGTCCGGCGGGGCTGCGATGACGACGATTCCGACCGACGGCGCCGCGGTCACGTTGCGGATCGCGTGTACGAGCAGCGGCTCGTCGCAGAGCGTACGCAATGCCTTAGGTGTTCCGCCGCCCATGCGGACACCGAGACCGGCGGCAGGAACGAGGATCGCGACGTCACCGCGCGCATCTCTGTACGCGGTCACGTCGCGATCCCCATCGCCGCTAGCTCATCGATGCAACGATCCCGACCTCGGCGGGTGGCTACGCCTCGGTCAGAACCTTGTCGAGGAGCACTTCGGCCTCGTCCTTGGTGCTCTTCTCGGCGAGCGCTACCTCGCCGACGAGAATGTCGCGTGCCTTGGCCAGCATGCGCTTCTCGCCTGCGGACAGGCCACGCTCGCGCTCCCGACGCCAGAGGTCACGAACGACCTCGGCGACCTTGAGGGGGTTGCCCGAAGCGAGCTTCTCCAGGTTTGCCTTGTAGCGCCTCGACCAGTTGGTCGGCTCCTCGGTGTGCGGGGCGCGCAGCACGTCGAAGACCTTGCTCAGGCCCTCTTCGTTGACGACGTCGCGGACACCGACGATCTCGGCGTTCTCGGCAGGAACACGCACCGTAAGGTCGCCCTGAGCCACGCGCAGAACAAGGTATTGCTTTTCCTCGCCCTTGATGACCCGGGTTTCGATCGCCTCGATGAGTGCGGCCCCGTGGTGGGGGTAAACAACGGTCTCGCCGACACTGAAAACCATAGGTTCGAAGCCCCTTTCGCTGTGTCTAGCCTAACACGGCGACGCCTTGGGTTCCCAGCCGAGCCGATGCCGTAAGCGCTGCTCACACCGCGTCTGGTGGCATTAGGACAGCCTTGACAAGCGGTGCCCACCATGCATTGGCAACGATGGCAGCGACCGCTGGCTGGGCAAATCGGCTTTGGCATGATTTAGCGGAAAGATCGTTTACCACGAGCCGCCTTGCGATCGCGAACGGCGTGCATCCAGCTGATCACGCTGCGTGCTCGAGATCGGCTGCCACGGTGCCCGGCCGTCGGCCACCCGCGCCGGATATGCGCCATCCTCAATATTGGCATGAAGACGGGGGTGCGCTCGCCGGAGGGGCATCGCCGCGCGACTAAGATTATCTATCTCTCGAGCGTCACGATCTTGAGACAACTTGCCGGGCCAGTCTGGCATCCCCCGCTCGTATGAGCGACAGTTAGGGGAGGGCGAGGAGAGCGCTTATGGGGTCGTTCCGCGAAGGCGAGCCACCGTCGGACAACGGTGGACTTCCCGACCTGCCGCCCGAATGGGGCGTCGTGCTCATCCCCGACGACCTTTCCGAGCTTGATCGGGAAACGTCGGCGTTGCGGCGTGAGCAGCGCCGGTCGGCACGGCGTACGAAGTGGCGCCGACGCTTCGGATTGCCGGCGAAGTCGGGCACCGACGACGAGAACCCGCCGGTCGGAACCCCCCTGTTGATCATGGCGATCGCCATCGTCGCGGCGCTCACGAGCCTCTTCGCCATCACGCTTTCCACCCGCACAAATAGCACGACGACCACCTCGTCGCAGGGCCCGGGCGCACCGGTCGTCACCCCCACGATGATCGACTTGTCGCTGAACAAAGCCGACGGAACGTCGGTCAATCTGCAGAAGTCGAAACCGGCGGTGATCCTCATTCTGGACGGCTGCACGTGCGATCAGCTGATCCGCGATACGGTGGCCAGCGCGCCCGCGAAGGTGCACGTGCTGGTGGTGGATCGCAAGGCGCCGACCGTGGCGGCCAGCATCAATGCGGTTTCGCTCGCCGACCCACAGCAGGCATTGCGCGCCACGTACGGCCCCGGTCCGGACCACAACCGCACGCCCAGCGCCGATGTGACCGCGCTGCTTGTCGACTCGGCAGGCACCGTCGTGAACGTCGTGAAGAGTGCCGACGACATCAACACGTTCAAGGAGGTCCTGTCGACGCTGGGCTGAGGTGACTCAGTTTGCCGCGCGCAACAGTGCGCCGTAGAGCGTGAGACCCGGCCCGAAGGCCAGCGCGACGATCCAATCCGGCGGATCCGACCTGCGCATCACCTCGTCGAGCACGAGCAGCACGGTCGGTGACGAGCAGTTGCCGTGCTCGGCGAGCACCGACCTCGACTCGTCGAGTGCGCCGGCCGGCAGCGTCAACTCGTGCTCGACGACGTCGAGGATGCGCGGCCCGCCCGGATGCACCGCCCAACCTGCCACGTCCTCGCGGCGGATGCCGTGCCGGCCAAGCAGGTCATCGACCATGCTGGCCACGTATTGCCCGAGCACGTCCGGCACTCGTGCGGACAGGCCCATCCGGAAACCGAGATCGGTGACGTCCCATGTCATGTGGTCGGACGTTGTCGCGTCGGTGATCGCGGCAACTTCCACCAGTTCGTACCCACTGGCCTGTGGCGTCACCATGACGGCGACCGCGGCGTCGGCGAACAGCGCGTGCGCCACGATTTGATCGGCGTCGGCCGTCGGTGGCTGGAGGTGGAGGCTGGTCAGCTCGAGGCACAGCAGAAGGGCCGGACGCTGGTTCGCGATTGCGAAGTCGCGGGCGGCGTCCAAGCCGGGCAGCGCCGCGTAACAGCCCATCGGTCCGATGGCCAGGCGCTTCGTGCCGGCCGCCATGCCGAGATCCCTCGCGAGCAGCACGTCGAGCCCGGGAGTCGCGTAGCCGGTGCACGAACAGACCGCGAACAAGCCGACGTCGGAAGCATCCACATTGGACGCTGCGAGCGCGTCGGCGACGGCGGATTTTCCCAGCGGCATCGCCTCGACGAGGTAGCGCTGCATACGACGGCCGGTTGACCAGCCGGAGACGTCCTCGACGATGGGGTTGACGGCCGCATGCCGGCGGCGTACCCCCGAATTACCGAAGATTCGCTTCGCGAGGGCACGCTCGGAGCCGCTGTAATGCCCCACGAAAAAGCCGTCCCACAGCTCATCTTGCGACGTGCAGGGCGGATGCGCGATGCCGATGCCCGCGATGGCCGCGCCAAGCGCTCGGCTAGGCGGCGTCGGCGCGAGGCGCCGAGCGGCCCCGACGGGCTCGCTCATCGGCGCTCCTTCCTGCTTGCGCCGGGACTCCGGCAGGGATTGCGGGTCATTGCAAGGCCTTGACACCGATCGCCTGATAGAGCACGGCCAACGATCTAGTCGGCAGCATCGGCACGGAGCCGCGTCTGGTGACCATGAACCGCAACATCGTCGCTACGGCGGGCCGGATGCCCCGAACCTCTACGTCCACGCCGTGACGAGCACACTCATCACGTACAACGCGCGGCGCCACGAACAGGTTCGGATCGTGGATGCCGCGCGGCGCTCCGCCGGGGATGCGTTCCCCGATCGTCACGGCGACAAACCGGCTCGTCGCCGTCGCATTCAGGGTATCGGCGACGAAGATGCCGCCGGGCCGCAACACCCGGCAGGCCTCAGCGATCGCGGCTCGGACGTCGACCACGTGTTCGAGCAGCTCGCCCGCGCTGACGACGTCGGCGCACCGATCGGCGAGCGGCAGGCGACAGGCATCGGCCTGCACCGGCGTCACGCCGTGTTCGGCGGCCTGCACGAGCGCGGACCGGGTGACGTCGACACCCACATGCCGGTACCCCTTGCCGGCCACGTACGGCGCGAGCAGACCGCCGCCACAGCCGAGGTCGACGAGTACGGCACCATCGCGTTGCGCCGGCGGTACGAGCCGCCCACGGGCCTCGGCGAGCCAATGCAGCATGCAGAAGCGCCCGCCCGGACGCCACCATTCGGCGACAAGATCGTCGTACTGTGCCGGGTCATTGCGCGCCCGGTTCGTCACCGGCGTCCGGATGGCCACGCTGTCCAGCCTGACACGAACACTGTGCGTGTGCGACAGCGCGCCGGGAAGCCGGCGCCCAAGCCGGCGTGCGGGCCGGCGCGGGATAAGGCCCCCTCAGGCCAGCGTCAGAATGAGCCCGACGTCGATGAACGCAATCACGAAGACTGCGACGAACGGAACCCGGCCGCGACCCGCTAGCCCGACGCATGTGACCACCGCGACCACGGCCAACGCCACCCACACCGCGCCGCTCACCGGCCGCTCCGCTCCGAACGCGACCAACAACGACGCCACGAGCACCAGTCCGAGTCCAATGACGCGGACCGCCCACTGGCCGTACGCCAGTGCGACCCGCTGCGGCAGGCCACGCACGCCGGTCGCGAAGTCGGCATCGAGGTCGTAGATGACGTTGGCGAAGTGCGCACCGAGTCCCAGCAGTCCGGCGGCGACGGTAAACCATGGCAGCGCGGACGTTCGATCACCGACACTCGCCGCCACGGCCGGGATGGGCGCGAAGCCGAGGACGTACATCAGTCCAGAAAGCACCGTCGCCTTCAGGCCGAGGTTGTATGCCCAGGCCGCGCCGATCATCACGAGGTTCAGGATCGCCGTCCACCAGCCGAGCCAGAACCCGAGGCCCGCCGACACGAGCACTGAAACGACGGCGGATACGCCGACCGCATTTCGAGAAACGTCGCCGCTGACGATCGGCTTGTCCTGACGTCCGGCGGCGTGGTCCCGCTCGGCGTCGAGGTAGTCGTTCGACCAACCAATGGACAGCTGGCCGAGCAGCGCCATCGCGGCGAGCACCGCCAGGTCGCTCGGTGCCGCGTGGAAACGTGCCGCGAGCGCCACAATGAGCGCCGCGATGCCCACGCACACGGCGGGATGACTTGCCCGGATCAGTCCGCGGGTCACGAGCGCACCGAGTCCGCGCCCAAGCGGCGCCGACGCATCGAGTCCGCGTCCGGGCGGCACATCGAGGAACGTATTGTCATTTTCACCGCGACCACCGATCGGATCGCCAGTCCGCACGAACTCGACCTCGCCTGAAGATGTCCGGACCTCGCCGCCGGCGGTCCTTCCGACGTCGCCTACGAAGTCACGGAGCGGCCATGCGTTTGTCATTACGGGGCGACTCGATCCTAGAGCGTGCGCTGCTCGGCCTCGGCCTGGTGCCACGGCCCGCACTCGAGGCGTGGGCGGGGCTCGCCCTGTCGTCGACTTTGATATCCGCGGCCGAGCTTGGCGTCTTCGCTCGACTCGCGCGCACACCGATGACCAGCGCGGCACTCGCCGAAGATCTTGGCCTGAACGCCGAGGTCGCCGACATGCTGCTGCAGTGCCTGCACAGCACCGGGTACCTGACGCGGCGGCGCGGTGCGTACGCCCTGGCGAGGCGTACCAGGCGCTGGCTGGATCCCGCTTCACCGCACGCGGTCACGTCGTTCGTCGCCGCCTGCGCTGACTACCAGTCCTGGTGGTCACGGCTCAGTGAGGTCGCGGCCGGTGGCGCGATTGCCGAACACCATGCCTCGCCCGCCGACAGCGGCTACTGGCGCCGCTACCTGAGCGGTCAACGGGACCTGGCGCGACTGGCCGCGGGCGAGGTTGCGCGCCGGGTTCCGATCCCGGACACGGCGACGCGGATGCTCGACATCGGCGGCGGGCACGGTTGGTATTCGGCGGCCATCTGTGGCGCCCGCCCGAGCTTGGAGTCGACGATTGTCGATCTTCCCGGAAGCGTACGCATCGGAGCGGAACTCGTGACGGCGACCGGGCTGGCCGAACGCGTCCACTTCGTCGAAGGCAACGCGTTGTCCGTGCCGCTCGGCGAGGGGTACGACGCGATCCTCTGCTTCAACGTCATCCACCACCTCCGCGAGTCCGATGTCCGCGCGCTGTTCACCCGGGCGCGCGCCGCGATCAAGCCGGGTGGCGTCCTGTGCGTCATGGACGCGTTTGACGACCGGGTAGCCAACCCGCGACCGGCGCAGGCGTACGGCAGCCTCTTCATGTACCTGAGCTCGGGCAGCCAGATCTACCCGCACGACACCGTCCAAGCGATGCTCGCCGAGGTCGGCTTTGATGCAGTCCGGCGTAGCCGGATCCGGCGCCTGCCGGAAACCTGGCTCTACGCCGCGATGGTCACACCTTGACGAGCCCGGTCTGGAGCAGCGACAGGGCCAAGGATGCACCCGGAATTACGAGGGTAGACAGCAGTCGTCCGGCGGTGATGCCAACGGGTACGAGTCGGGCGGCCGCGATCGCGTTGCGCAGGCCTAACACGCGCGTGATGGTTTCGGTGAGCTCGCCGACCTCGCCCTGACCGAGGTCCTTGGTCACCGACAACTCATCGATCAGCTTGCCCAGCGGCGCGTCGAGGCTCTCGAGGTATGCGCGCCGCCCACGTGCCAACGCGGCGACGAGAGCGGCCACCGGGGCGATGAGCACGAGCAGGCCGCCGGCGGTCAGCAAGACCACGAAGGTCCACACGATCGTCCGTCCGGCGGCGTCCATCCCTTCCTTGATGACGAATAGCGTCGGCACGAACAACGCGCCCAAGCTGAACGCCAGAGCACCTTTGACCGAGATCTGGAAGCCGCGAGACAACGGCATGTTGTGCGGGTGTGGCGACGGTCGCCACTTCAACTGGCTGCCGGATACCGCGGCAGTGACCACGACGATCCATCGCAGAACTGTGTGCAGGCCCGCGAGCGCGGTAAACCCGAGCTGCGCGATGATCACGTACTCGATCGTCACGCCCCACCCGCCGGGCGCCGGGGCGACTCGGCCGATGCTCGGCCCGGCGAACTTGAGCAATGCGATCGCGCCGGCCGCACCGGCCGCCCCGACCGGGTAGAAGAGCCAGTTGAACGCCCGTTGGCGCTTGTCAACCCGGTCCGGCCGCCAACCGAACCCCACGTCGCGACGCATCGCGTCGATCCAGCCGGCGAGCGTCCGCTCAAGAAAAAAGAACAGCGGCGGACACACCACAATCCAGGCCGCAGCCAGCGGCAACGCAACTCGCATTGCCTGGTACCGAGCGCCAAGATCGACTCGGTAGTCATGCACTATCCAGTACACGAATAATGACAGTGCAGGGCCGACAAAAATGATCAGGTTCCACGCAAACTGCGCAACCTTCGATTGCGCGAGCAGGCCAGGGACCGTGTTGAATGGAGTAATTAAGCCGGTCTTAGGTGCTTGCGGTCGGCCGTCGCGGTGCAGGCCAAGCGACATGCCGGCAGCATCCGCGGCCGGATCCGTCGAGTCGGACGAATTGATCTGATGTGGAACCGCGGCAGGTCGGTCGATCGGCAAATCACTCGACATCCGACCCGCCCCTCATGCCGTAGCGAGAACCGACCAATAGATCAACGATTATGCGGCCCCGCCGTACGCCTGGCTAGGCACGCACGTGCCGGCTTGCCGCGTCTGGTCGGTCACACCGTCTCGGCCCTACGTGCATGTTCCGGCCGTGCCCAATCGTGCTAGGGCCGGTCAACCCGCGTGCCGGCTCGCCGACTCGATCGCGCCGCACCCGGTCGGCCGCAGACACCGAGACTTCGGTGGGTCTGGTGATAACGCCCGAGATGGGCGCACTACGCTGTAGCGCGGTCGGATCTCGTACCCGTTTCAGGAGGAGTCACGTGACGCGCTCGATCGCTGGTAGGCACCGCATCGTACGACTCGGCGCGGTGGCCGCGGGCGTTGCGGCAATCGTCGCCAGCGGTGCGCTCGCGGGCTGCAGTGCGGGTCAGGTCTCGGAGACCGCGACGATCGTGTCCGCGGTGCCGGGCGGCTCCGCGAGCATCGCGGTGCCAACCCAACAGAACCCGAACGGCGCATTGCTGATCAAGAACGTCACGGTCGACTACAACGGCGTGAACGGGTACGCCGCCGGCGACACCGCGACGTTATCGGTGTGGATGGTCAACCAGTCCACGGTGCCCGTCACCGTGACGGCCGGCGACTCGCAGCTCGTCGACCCGTCAAAGGAGCGCCAACTTTCGTCGCTCGGTGCAGTGACCCTGTCGAGCGGGAAGCCGGACGTCGTCATCGCACAGAGTGTGCCGAGCGCGCCGGCGACCGCCGCCACTACCGCGCCGGCCGCGCCGAGCACCCCGACCACCGAGCCCTCCGCGCCCGGCTCCGCGGCACCGAGCGAGTCGGACACCGGTTCACCGACCGCCGCGCCAGCCGCACCGACCAGCATCACGATCCGACCCGGCACCATGCAGATCCTGTCGACGTCGGCCGGTCCGGGTACGCAGTACCTGATGATCGCGGACCTAAAGCAAGCCGTGGTGCCCGGCAATACCGTGCAGCTAACGTTCAACGTCACCTCGCCCAACGGCGACCCGCTCGGCTCCACGCAGATCATTGCGCCGGTCGCGCCGCCGGCATCACCCGCTCCGCGGGTGTCGGACAGCGGCTTCCCGCCGAGCGTCAGCCCGAGCTGACGCCGGGACGCACTCCGGACCGTCGGGACACTGGAACGCATCCGACGCGTCGGCTGAGTCGCTGACCGGCGTGGCTTGCCCGGTTTCGTCACAGGCGTCTTTTACGGTGCCCCGGTGACTGAGACTCTTGGCCGCGCCGGCGCGCGCGGACCGCGTCCCACCAAGGCTTCCCGCCCCGCCCGAACGGCGCCTGCGACATACGAGTGCGATGTCTGCGGATACCGGCCGCTCAAGTGGCTCGGACGTTGCCCGGAGTGTGGCGAGTGGGGTGCGATCGTCGACCGGAGCGGCGCACCATCAACGTCGGCCGCGCTACGCGCAATCAGCCCGCGGACACCGAGCGAGCCAGCACGTCCGATCGCGACGATCAGCGTCGACCCGGCGCGCGCCCGGCCGACCGGTGTCCCCGAGCTCGACCGCGTACTCGGCGGCGGCATCGTCCCCGGCGCGGTCGTGCTGCTCGCCGGCGAGCCGGGCGTCGGCAAGTCGACCTTGCTGCTGGACGTGGCACAGCAGTGGGCGGCGGCAAACGCCGACTCACCGAGCCTTGTCATCTCGGGCGAGGAGTCGACTAGCCAGGTCCGCCTGCGGGCCGAACGCATCGGTGCGCTTCACGAGCGGCTGTTCCTAGCGGCCGAAACCGACCTCGAAGCGGTGCTCGGGCACCTCGATGCCGTACGCCCGGGACTGCTGGTGATCGACTCCGTACAGACCGTCTCGGCGCCCGGAACCGAGGGCATCGCGGGCGGCGTGACGCAAGTGCGAGCGGTCACCGCCGCGCTCGTCGCCGTCGCGAAGGAACGCGGCATCGCGACCATGCTTGTCGGGCACGTGACCAAGGACGGCAACGTGGCCGGCCCTCGCGTCCTCGAGCACCTTGTCGATGTCGTGTTGCAGTTCGAGGGCGACAAACACTCGTCGCTACGGATGGTCCGTGGGCTGAAGAATCGGTTCGGCGCGGCGGACGAGGTCGGCTGTTTCGAGATGCACGAGGGGGGCATCGCGAGCCTGCCCGACCCGTCCGGGCTATTCATCACGCGCTATTCCCAACCCGTGGCCGGCACTTGTGTGACGGTTGCGATGGAGGGCCGCCGCGCATTGGTGACCGAGATTCAGGCGCTCATCGGCGCGCAGGTGCCCGGGTCGCCGCGGCGAACGGTCAGCGGGCTCGACGGGGCGCGGCTCGCCATGGTGTTGGCGGTGTTGCAGCGGCGAACCGAGGCGAAGCTTCATGACCGCGAGGTGTTCGCCGCGACGGTTGGCGGGATCCGGGTCGTGGAGCCGGCGGCCGACCTCGGCGTCGCGCTCGCGATCGCTTCCGCGGCGCACGATTTGCCGCTTGCCGCGGACTTGGTCGCCATCGGCGAAGTCGGCCTGACCGGCGAGATTCGGCGAGTCGGTGCGACACCTCGCCGGCTGGCGGAGGCGAGTCGACTGGGCTATCGCATGGCGCTCGTCCCGCCGGGCTGTGGGCCGACCGCTAACCCGAGCCCGGCGGGCATGCGGGTGGTGGAGGCCGGCGATCTCACAACTGCCGTTCGGTTCGCGGCGCGTGCGTCGACGTGACGCGGCGATAGTTTTGGCGTTGTGCTCACGCTGTGCTGATGTCGAGGTGACTGGGACGGGTGAGCGGGAGTTCGATCAGTAGACTGGACGGGTGCCCATGGAGCGGGAGGCTTCCAGACCGGGGGCGGCGGATTCGCTGCGCCCGATTTTGGCATCCATGGCTCCTGGCACCTCGCTCCGCGACGGGCTCGAGCGCATCCTGCGAGGTCGCACCGGCGCGCTGATTGTTCAGGGATACGACCGCGTCGTGGAATCCCTCTGCACCGGCGGATTCGTCCTCGACGTCGAGTTCTCCGCAACTCGGCTGCGTGAACTGTGCAAGATGGACGGCGCCGTCGTGCTGTCCAGCGACGGCAGCCGGATCGTTCGCGCCGCCGTACATCTGATGCCCGACCCGTCGATCCCCTCCGAGGAATCCGGCACTCGCCACCGGACGGCCGAGCGGGTCGCGAAGCAGACCGGTTTCCCGGTGATCTCGGTGTCGCAGTCGATGCGGATCATTGGCGTCTACGCCGCCGGCCAGCGACATGTGCTCGACGACTCCGGCGCGATCCTGTCGCGCGCCAACCAAGCACTGGCCACACTCGAGCGGTACAAGCTGCGCCTGGACGAGGTGTCCGGCGCGCTGTCGGCACTCGAGATCGAGGATCTCGTCACGGTCCGCGATGCGATCGCCGTCGTACAGCGGTTGGAGATGGTTCGCCGCATCGCCGACGAGATCGCCGGCTACGTCGTCGAGCTCGGCACCGACGGTCGCCTGCTCGCGCTGCAGCTAGAGGAGCTGATGGTCGGCGTCGACGCCGATCGTGCGCTCGTCATCCGCGACTACCTGCCCGCCGGCCGCAAGGCACGCACCTTCGACGAGGCCGTTTTCGAGCTGGACATGCTGTCCGCGACCGACCTGATCGACCTCGTACTGGTGGGCAAGGCAATGGGCTATTCAGGTTCCTCCGATGCGCTCGACGCAGCGATCTCGCCGCGCGGTTTCCGGCTGCTGACGAAGGTGCCGAGGCTGCCCGGCAACGTCGTGGATCGGCTGATCGAGCATTTCGGCAGCCTGCAGCGGCTACTCGGCGCCACCGTCGAGGACCTGCAGGCCGTCGAGGGTGTGGGCGACGCCCGCGCACGCGGCGTCCGCGAGGGCCTGTCACGGCTCGCCGAGGCATCAATTCTGGAGCGGTACGTCTGATCCGCGCTACGGCGCAATGGTGAACTTGGTCGGCGCGCTCAGTTTCGTCCCGAGCCGGCCGACCAACTCGTACGATCCGGCGGCCGCCGGTGTCGGTGACTTCACGCACGTCGTGGTCGTGATGTCGTAGCTCGACCACTTCACCTGCGCGGTGATCGCGTCGCCCGGATGGAACGTACGCGTGTCGTGCGCCTTGCCGGACGCGGTAACACAATCGTCGGACGACCAGATCTTCGTCGAGCCTTGTTCGATGCGCAGTTCCTCCGGGACCGACCCGACATCGCGCGTACACGTCCGCGCCGAGATGTTCGCGATCTGGAGCTTGACCGTGAACGTGCCGCCGTATTGCAGCTTGCTGGTCGTCGTCGACGTGGTGCTGATGACGGCGCGAACTTGCATCTCGGCGTCCGTGCAGGTGCCACTCGTCGCCGGTGCGCTCGATTCGGACACCGGTGGAGTCGTTGCGGGTGTGACCACAGTGGACGGTGCGACCGGCGCGGTGTCGGTCGGTGATCCGGACGGTCCCGATGATGGTTCACCGCCGGCGAGGTGGTTGCCGCCCGCCGCATTGGACGGATGTGCGCCGCCGCAGGCGTACACGACCACGAAGACGACGATCAGCAACCCACCGAGCACGACCGACCGTCGCCGCCAATAGACGGCGGCGGGCAGTGGGCCAACCGTCAGTCGCATGATCCCAACACGCTAGTACGTCGCCATGACCGTCCACTGCCGACGCGCCGCCGGCAGTCAACCCACCGATGGGTAGCGTCAGCCACCATCGTCGTGTGAGGCTTGGCCATCATGACCGCCGTACCGTTTCCTGTGGATCCGTCCGGATTGCGGCCCGGAGCGGCCGACGAACCTGGCATCGCGGCGGCCGCGATCGCCTGGTTCGACGCGCAGGCCCGCGACCTTCCCTGGCGCCGATCCGACGCGACCGCGTGGGGCGTGCTCGTCTCGGAGATCATGTTGCAGCAAACGCCGGTAAGTCGCGTCGTCCCCGCCTATGAGGCCTGGCTCGCGCGATGGCCGACGCCGGCCGCCCTCGCCGCGGACACCGCGGCGGACGCGATCCGCGCATGGGGCCGCCTCGGATATCCGCGACGCGCGATGCGGCTGCACGAATGCGCCGTCGCTGTGGTGACGCGTTACGGCGGTGTGGTGCCATCCGATGCCGCAGCGCTCGCGACGTTGCCCGGCATTGGGACGTATACCGCGCACGCGGTGGCGGCGTTCGCGTTCCAGCAACGGCACCCGGTAGTGGATACCAACGTCCGGCGCCTCGTTGCGCGAGCCGTCACCGGTGCCGCGGACGGTGGTCCGGCTACGACCGCCGCAGACCTCCGTACCGTTTCGACGTTGCTGCCGGACGATCCGACGCGGGCATCACGTGCATCGGCCGCCTTCATGGAGATCGGCGCGCTCGTTTGTACGGCGCGATCGCCACGCTGCCACGAGTGTCCACTGTCGACGATGTGCGCCTGGCGCAATGCCGGCTCGCCGCCGACCGTCGGTCCGACGCGACGTCCGCAGTCGTACGCCGGAACCGACCGCCAAATTCGCGGACGGTTGCTCGCCATCCTGCGCGACACGGAGCAGCCGGTGCCGGCGGCCGCACTCGACATGGCATGGCACGACGCGGATCGTCGCGCCGGTGCGCTGGCGAGTCTGCTCGATGACGGACTCGTCGTGGAGATCGCGCCCGGCCGGTTCGCGCTGGGCGGGACACCCGCCGGCGACGTCATCGGACCGCGCTAGTCGAACGGGTACGGAGCCGGTTCGCGACCTCGGCTGCGCATTCGCTCCGTATACATCAGGTAGCGGCGGCGGGCCTCAGTGTGGCGTCCGGACCGGACGAGCGTGGTCACCACGCCGAGATGTCCGTTCTCGTCGTACGGCGCGGCCTCGAGCAGGCGCAGATGCCAGGCGAGCGCGGCATCCATGTCGCCGGTTACCTCACATGCGCGAGCCAGCGTGCCGACCGCGACGAAGTAGAGCGCTCGGAGGTCGTCATCGGCCGGTGGGCCGGACATCCGCGCAATCAGGTCGCCCAGGACATGGCGTGCTCGCGCGGCGTCGCCGTCGTCGCGGAATCGCGCCACCGCGTCAGCCGCGGCTCGAATCAGCCCGGCAGGATCGGATTCCGCCGGTACGTCGTGGAACGCGCCGACGACACGTAACGGACCGCCGGCCAGCGCGGCGGCCGGGCGTACGCCGACCGCGCGCAACCGAGCCTCGGCCGCCGCGACGTTGACTCCGGATCGGTGCGCGAGCATCACCGCGTTGCGGTTCACGAACACCGGGTTGCCCAGCATCGCCCATTGGCGCTGCGCGTCGGCCAACATTCGCACCGCGGCCGTGTCGTCGTCGAGCGCCAACGCGTGCAGTTCGGCCGCCTCGGCGACCGCGCACGGGTCGGCGTAGCGCTTCGCGTTGTCCCGCGCCGCCGCGGCCTGGTCGACCGCGACCGTGCGGTCGCCGTCCTCGAGCCCAAACCAGCCGATGGTCAGCAGCGCCCAGCTGCGCCACACGCCGGGCGCCGTCGCCACGGACCGCTCCGCGAACTGTCGCGCGGATGCCTTGTCAGTGGCCCAACGCGCTCGTGCGAGTGTCGTCAGACCGGTCATTGCCTGGTGGTCGCCGGAGCGCTCGCCGACCGTGATCGCCTCGCTCAGCTCCGCGTCGGCAAGCTCGACGTCGCCGCGGTCAAGATGCGTCGCCCCGAGCCCGATCAACGCGTACGCGACGAGATCGCTGCCGGCCATCCGCCACGCTTCGCTTGCCGAGTCGAACTCGGCGAGTGCCTCGTCGTATCGGCCGAGACCACGGAACGCCCAGCCTCGGTTGGTCCGTGCCACCGAACCGAACCAGCCGTCCGTCCCAGTGACCTGGATCAGCCGGATCGCCTCGTCCAGCTCGACGAGAGCGTTGCCATAGTGTGCATGGCCGATCAGCCGCTGGCTGCGATTGATGCGAATCCGGATGAGCTGCACTAGGTCCCCGCTCGCGGTCGCCGCTTCGGCGGCCTTGGCGGTGTAAGCCTCGTTGGCAGCGATGTCGCCGTCCCGCTCCGCGATCATTGCCGCGGTCGCGTACGCACCGGCGAGTGCCCGCTCGTCACCGCACCGCTCCGACATCGCGATCGCGTCACCGACCAACGCTCGCGCGGCGTCGATGTCACCTCGTAGCCACGCGACGGTGGCCCGCTGCCCGGTCAGCATCGCCTCGTCGGCCGGCTGGCTGCCGTCCATGGTGGCGCGGTCGTACGCATCCGCGGCGCCAGCGATATCGCCAGCGAGCTGTCGAATCTTGCCGACCCGGCGAGCCACCGCGGCGGTCAGGTGCGTGCCGTTCGCCTCCACGTCGGCTAGGCAGGCGAGCGCGGTGCGTACGTCGCCGAGGCTGTGCCGTGCCTCCGCCTCGACCAGGCGTACCGCCGGCGTACGTGTGCCGGGCGGGACGGCGGTGACGGCGGCCATCACGTCGCTGATCCGGCCGCTCGTGATCAGGTCGGCGCCGTACCGGTCGAGGAGGTCCACGAGCACCGCTGGTTCGCCCAGGTCGACGGCAGCGACGATGGCGCTCGGCAACTCGCCGCGGCGCAGGTACGCCCGCGTGGCGGAGCCAAGCAGCTCGGCGCGCGCCGCGTCGGCGAGCGGGTCCTTGCTGCGCACCGCGGCACGAGCCGGCGTGCTCACCTGATACCAGCCGCGCCGCCCCGACTCGGGCATCAGCAGCGGTGCCGCACCAAGCAGAAGCGCCGCGGCACCGGCGAGATCGAGTCTGCCCGGTCCCGGCCAGCCGCTGCCCGGCGCCGCATCCTGCGAGATGTCGACGATCAGCTTCGCATCGACGCGCGGCAGGTAAGCCGCCGCGCGGACGAGGGAACGCGTTGGCGGATCGGCACCGGCGAGCACGGCGTCGGACAGTTCTGCGTCGAACCCGGCGAACGCGGCCAGCCGGGCACGGCGCGAGCTGGCCGGCTGCTGCGCGAGCCAGGCCGCACCGAGGCTGACCTGACCCGGCCAGCCGGTCGTCAGGGTGTGCAGGTCAGAGGCGACCTCGTCGGCCGCGGACGCGTCGCCGAGCGCGATGGTCAGCAACTGGAACGTCTCGTCAACGTCGAACACCAGGTCGGGCGCGCCAAGTTCGACGAGGCGGCCGGTCTCCCGCAATCGGTCGACCGCGAACGGCATCGGCGATCGGGACGCCACGATCACGCGCAGGCCCCGTGGCGCGTGCCGGGCCAGCGCCTCGACGAACCGTACGGTTGGGCTGTCCGGCGGCAGCACCTCGAACCCATCGAGCACCACCGTCACCGGGCGTACGCCGCCGGTCGGTTGCGCGTGGTCGACGGCGGTCGCGAGCAGGCTCGCGAGCCCGTCCGCGCGGGCCTGTTCGGCGCTGTCCCCGCCGGATGCCACCGGCAGCTCGGCCGGCAGCGTGTCGCTCCAGCCCGGAATGCGGGCGACGTCAGCGAGCCACGGCAACAGCACAGCAAGGTCCGCATCGTCGGCGCGCAGCGAATACCAGCGGGCGCGACGTTCGGCGGCCCACGCACCGAGCGCCGCGGTCTTGCCGGCGCCCGCGCCGGCGACCACGGTCACCAGCCACGCGCCGCCATCGGTCGTGTCGTCCAAGGCCATAGAAATGCCGGCCCGGCCCACGTACCACGTGGGCCGGGCCGGCAAGGCACCTGGCGCCGACAACTCAGTCGTCGGATGCCGCAGTCGTCGCCGCGTCGTCCAGCAGTGCGGGAACCGCGTCCGGCACCTCGGTCGGCCGATCCGCACCGCGGAATACGAGCTTGGACTCCTCCACATTGTCGAGGTTGCCCTCGGCGTCGACTACCACGATCTGACCAGGGCGCAGCTCGTTGAAGAGGATCTTCTCGGAGAGTGCGTCCTCGATCTCGCGCTGGATCGTCCGCCGCAGTGGCCGGGCACCCATCACCGGGTCCCAACCCTTCTTGGCGAGCCACCCCCTCGCGTTGTCGGTCAGCTCCAGACCCATGTCCTTGTTGCGGAGCTGAGTCTCGATCCGCACGATCATCATGTCCACGATGCGCCGGATCTGGCCCTCGTCGAGCTGGTGGAACACGATCGTGTCGTCGATGCGGTTCAAGAACTCCGGCCGGAAGTGCTGCTTGAGCTCGTCGTTGACCTTCTGCTTCATCCGCTCGTAGTTCGAGTCGGCGTCGTGCGATGCGGAGAAGCCGAGTGTGACGGCCTTGGCCACGTCGCGCGTACCCAGGTTGGTGGTCAAGATGATCACCGTGTTCTTGAAGTCCACGATGCGGCCCTGGCCGTCAGTCAGCCGACCGTCCTCCAGGATTTGCAGCAGCGTGTTGAACACGTCCGGATGCGCCTTTTCGATCTCGTCGAACAGCACCACCGAAAATGGCCGGCGGCGCACCTTCTCGGTCAGCTGGCCGCCCTCGTCGTAGCCCACGTATCCGGGCGGGGCACCGACCAGTCGCGAGACCGTGTAACGGTCGTGGAACTCGCTCATGTCGAGCTGAATGAGCGCGTCCTCGGTGCCGAACAGGAACTCGGCGAGCGCCCGGGACAGCTCCGTCTTACCCACCCCGGACGGACCGGCGAAGATGAACGAGCCGGACGGCCGCTTCGGGTCCTTGAGGCCGGCACGCGTCCGCCGGATCGCTTGCGAAACCGCGCGTACCGCGTCGTCCTGGCCGGCGATGCGTCGGTGCAGTTCGTCCTCCATGCGCAGCAGCCGAGCGGTCTCCTCCTCGGTGAGCTTGTAGACCGGGATGCCGGTCCAGTTCGCCAACACCTCGGCGATCTGCTCGTCGTCGACCTCGCTCACGACGTCAAGGTCGCCGGCCTTCCACTCCTTCTCTCGCTGCGACTTCTGGCCGAGCAGCTGCTTCTCCTTGTCCCGCAGCTGGGCGGCGCGCTCGAAGTCCTGCGCGTCGATCGCGGACTCCTTGTCTCGGCGCACTTGAGCGATGCGCTCGTCGAAGTCGCGCAGGTCCGGCGGTGCGGTCATGCGGCGGATGCGCATCCGTGCGCCGGCCTCGTCGATGAGGTCGATGGCCTTGTCGGGCAGATAGCGATCGGAGATGTACCTGTCGGCCAACGTCGCGGCAGCCACCAGCGCTGCGTCGGTGATGGACACGCGGTGGTGCGCTTCGTAGCGATCCCGCAGGCCCTTGAGGATCTCGATGGTGTGCGCGAGCGACGGCTCGCCGACCTGGATCGGCTGGAAGCGGCGCTCGAGCGCGGCGTCCTTCTCCAGGTGCTTGCGGTATTCGTCGAGCGTGGTCGCGCCGATCGTCTGCAGTTCACCGCGCGCCAGCATCGGCTTGAGGATGCTCGCCGCATCGATCGCGCCCTCCGCGGCACCTGCGCCGACCAGCGTGTGGATCTCGTCGATGAACAGGATGATGTCGCCCCGCGTACGGATCTCCTTGAGCACCTTCTTCAGGCGCTCTTCGAAGTCGCCGCGGTAGCGCGAGCCGGCCACCAGCGCGCCGAGGTCCAATGTGTAGAGCTGCTTGTCCTTGAGCGTCTCGGGCACCTCGCCCTTGACGATGTGCTGCGCGAGTCCTTCGACCACGGCGGTCTTGCCGACGCCGGGCTCGCCGATCAGCACCGGGTTGTTCTTGGTGCGGCGGGACAGCACCTGCATGACCCGCTCGATCTCCTTCTGCCGGCCGATCACCGGGTCGAGCTTGCCCTCGCGCGCGGCCTGGGTGAGGTTGCGGCCGAACTGGTCGAGAACGAGGCTCGTGGACGGTGCGGCCTCGCCGGACGCGCCGCCGCCCGCGGTAGTCGGCTCCTTGCCGGTCTGGTATCCGGACAGCAGTTGGATCACCTGCTGGCGGACCCGGTTGAGGTCAGCGCCGAGCTTGACCAGCACCTGGGCGGCGACGCCCTCGCCCTCGCGGATCAGGCCGAGCAGGATGTGCTCGGTGCCGATGTAGTTGTGGCCGAGTTGCAGTGCCTCGCGCAGCGAGAGTTCCAGCACCTTCTTGGCGCGCGGCGTGAACGGGATGTGCCCGCTCGGCGCCTGCTGCCCCTGGCCGATGATCTCCTCGACCTGCTGGCGGACACCTTCCAAGGAGATCCCGAGGCTCTCCAGCGCCTTGGCTGCGACGCCCTCGCCCTCGTGGATCAGGCCGAGCAGGATGTGCTCGGTGCCGATGTAGTTGTGGTTGAGCATCCTGGCCTCTTCCTGCGCCAGGACAACCACACGCCGCGCTCGGTCGGTGAACCGCTCGAACATGCCTAGTGCTCCTCACCTGCCACCGGTGCCGCGCGCGAGCGGCACCTCGACAATTCGGCGCTCCCTCGCGGGAACGCCTTCGACAACCAACGCCCACCAAGCACAACGGCACCGGTCGGGTACCCGTGCTTTTACTCTATCGCCGCGGGCCGACCTGTCGCCGCTGGCGAAACCCTTGGTACGCCGGGATGCGTACCCCCCAAACGATCCGATACCACCACGGAAGTGCCTGGTCAGCACCCGTCTCTGGCCAACGATGCACCGAGCGATGGGATTCCGGTGAGGGTATGACTACGCGGAGAGCGAAATGCCACGTCAGCCAGTGCTGGCACGGTTCGCGAGGCGGTAAACCAGCCAGGCTCGCTGCCATTGCGCCGAGTAGTCAACGAGCGCGCCGAGGCTGCAACTTGCATACGAAATGCCGGCGGCCGCCCACCATCATGGTGAACGGCCACCCGTCGCCTGCGACGAGTCGGGACGCGTCGTCAGCGCCCGGCCACGGCGTGGTATTCGTCGACAATTCCCTGTGGAATGCGACCACGACCGGAAATATTCTTGCCTTTACGTTTTGCCCAAGCGCGGATGGCCTTGTTCTGCTCTCGATCGGCGGCGGCACTGCCGCGCGCGGCGCTGCGGCCACCGACTACGACGCCACCGCGGCCGGCCTTACGCGCGCTTGCGATGAACGGCGCAAACGTGTCACGCAACTTCGCCGCGTTATCCTTTGACAGATCGATCTCGTATGCAGTGCCATCGAGGCCGAACTTCACAGTCTCGTCGGCCGTCCCACCGTCCAGGTCATCTTCGAGGACGACGATTTCCCGTCTAGCCACTCACATTCCTTTCGATAACCGCAATGGCGATACCGAAAGAATAGCGCGCGGCAGCGGGTCATGGTCAACCGCGGTCGTAATTGCTGGCACATTTCGAAAAGCCAATGAGCGACATAATGTCGCGCAATGTCGCGATGACATTCCGTCGCGACAAGCCGACATTGGCGTCGGCGTATCGACATTTGACGTGCCGCGCGGACGTTTCGATTCGCGCCGATCGTCGCCCGGGGTGGGAGCGCGCGCTCGGCGCCGGGGAGCGGCCGCCTGGCGTGTGCCCGATGGCCGACCTCTAGGCTGTGGCCGTGCTGCTGTGCATCGACATAGGGAACACGAACACCGTGTTGGCGACGTTCGAGGGTGCAGAAATTGCGCATTCGTGGCGGGTAAAGACCGATGCGCGAACCACAGCCGACGAGTTGGGCCTGATGTTTCGCGGGCTACTCGCGTCGGACAACGTCCACATCACTGGCGTTGCGGCCTGCTCGACGGTACCCATGGTGCTGCGCTCACTTCGGACCATGCTGTCGCGCTACTACGGCGAACTGCCAACCGTCGTTCTCGAGCCCGGTGTGAAGACCGGTGTTCAACTCGCGATCGACAATCCCAAGGAGGTTGGCTCGGACCGAGTCGCGAATACGCTCGCCGCTTTCTCGCTTTTCGGTGGACCGAGCATCGTCGTGGACTTTGGTACGTCGACAAACTTCGATGTGGTCTCGGCGCGCGGCGAATATCTTGGCGGTCCACTTGCGCCGGGCATCGAAATATCGGTCGATGCGCTGGCCGCACGTGCCGCCCAGTTGCGCAAGGTTGAGCTGATTCGGCCACCACGAGTCATCGGCAAGAACACCGTCGAGTGCTTGCAGTCCGGTGTCGTGTTCGGATTTGCCGGACAGGTCGATGGCCTGGTCAATCGGATCACCGCGGAACTCGGCACGACGGTTCGCGCGGTCATTGCCACCGGTGGTCTGGCGCCGATCGTGCTGGACGAATGCACGACGATCACGCATCACGAGCCGATGCTGACGCTGAAGGGATTGCGGTTGGTATTCGACCGCAACCAGCCCTAGAAGGCGCCCGCCGCGCCCGCCGCGCCGGCGGCGCCCGCCGGGCGGTGCGGCCGAAGATCCATCGCCATGTCGAGGATGGGCGACGAGTGCGTCAGCCCACCGACGGACAGATAGTGCACCCCGGTCTCGCCGTAGGCTCGTGCGCGGTCGAGGGTCAACCCGCCGGTCGCCTCGAGTTCCGCGCGCCCGGCCACCGCGTCGACCACTTCGCGGAGGCGCTCCGGGGTCATGTTGTCGCAGAGCAGGAAGTCCGCGCCGGCCGCGATCGCCTCCAGTGCCTCGGCCACGGTCTCGACCTCGACCTGCACGGTCACATCCGGGAACGTGGCACGCACCCGGGCATACGCTTCCGTGATCGACCCGGCCGCAAGCTTGTGGTTGTCCTTGATCATCGCGACGTCGTACAGGCCCATCCGCTTGTTCGTGCCGCCGCCCGCCCGCACCGCATATTTCTCCAGCGTTCGCAGCCCCGGCGTCGTCTTGCGAGTGTCGAGCACCGTCGCCCCGGTGCCAGCCAACGCATCGGCCCACCGCCGCGTGTGGGTGGCCACGCCCGACATTCGGCTGAGCAGGTTGATCGCGGTGCGCTCGGCGGTCAGCAGCGACCGCGTCGGACCGGACACCGTCATGAGGACATCGCCGTCCGTCACGCGCGCGCCGTCGCCCACCACGATCTCCACATGGGTACCCGGATCCACGCGAGTGAACACCGCGGCGGCGACCGCGAGCCCGGCCACCACTCCGTCCGCGCGAGCGACCACGTCAGCGACGTCCGTCTGATCGGCCGGGATGGTGGCAACGCTCGTGACGTCCACCCCGGCCGGACCGCCAAGATCCTCCTGCAGGGCCATCGTGACGATGCGATCGACCGCCGCAGGATCGAGACCAACGGCCTCGAACGCGTCCGTGATGGTGCTCGGCATGCTCTTAATTCTGTCAGTGTCTGCCGATAGAGCGGCACCGTTCGCCATGGGCTGCGTCATCGGCGCTACCGGTGGTCGGCCGAGACCGGCATCGGCTGCCACGTCTCGGCGACGGTGCCGTCGGGTGCCAACGAGGCGAGGAGATGGCCGAGCCACCCCGGATCCGCGTCCGGGAAGTCCTCGCGCCAGTGGCATCCGCGTGTCTCCGCGCGCTCCGATGCCGCCGCGACGAGCACCGACGCGACGGTCAACAGATTCGCGGCCTCCCAGTTTGCGGTATTCGCGACCGCGCGGCGCGCCGCCAGCGAGTCCAGCGTCGCGGCGGTGGCCGCTAGTGAATCGCCCGAGCGGAGCACGCCCGCCCCCCGTGTCATCGCCCGCTGCAACTCACCGCGGATCGAGTCGTCGACCGCCCACGCCTCCGACGCATGCGACGAGGTGTTGTCAACCACCGGGTCCACCTGTGGCGGCAAGTCGCGTGCGAGTTGTTCGGCGATGCGGCGCGCGAACACCAGCCCCTCTAGCAACGAGTTCGACGCGAGGCGGTTTGCGCCATGTACGCCGGTGCAGGCGACCTCGCCGCATGCGTAAAGGCGTGGAATGGACGTACCACCGTCGAGATCCGTACGGACGCCGCCGCTGGCGTAGTGCGCCGCCGGCGCGACCGGGATCGGGTCACGCATCGGATCGACGCCCGCCGCCCGGCAAGCCGCCGTGATGGTGGGGAATCTCGTGGTCAGACCCGGGATGTGGCGCGCGTCCAGGAATACGTGATCGGCACCGGTCGCGAGCAGTACGCGATGGATCCCCTTCGCGACCACGTCGCGCGGCGCGAGTTCGGCGAGTTCGTGTTGCCCGACCATGAAACGCCGACCGTCCGCGTCGACCAGGTGCGCGCCCTCCCCCCGCATCGCTTCCGACACCAGCGGTTGTTGGGCACTGCGTACGCCGCCGGGCCCGGCCGGGACCACGAGCGCGGTCGGATGGAACTGTACGAACTCGATGTCGGTGACCACCGCGCCGGCACGCA
>DATFRR010000052.1:0-18615 GCA_035263025.1 Micromonosporaceae bacterium | reverse complement strand
TAGAGCTTTCGACGTGTACGTGATACCGACAGAGCCGCCGCGACCCGGGGCAACGCGGCGCCACCCGTGACGGCCACCGTTCCCGTATCACGGCCACCCCGAAAGCTCTAACCCCCAGCGCGCGACATTTGCGTTCGCTCGACTGGGCCTGGGGCAGCCCAACCCCACGCAGACCTAGATGCTTTGCCCGTCAAGTGCGGTTGGGCTGCCCCTGGCCCGAAGCCCGCCCACAGATGACGTACGCCACGGCAGCAGGCACACTCGCTGCATGGGCGATGCTTTTGACGCCGAGCGCTTCTTCGACGAGATGGCCGAGCTGATCGACCATGTCAACGGCGGCGGGTCGGGACTTCTAGCGCTTCGCCACCTGGTCGCGATGAGCGTCTGGATGTTCGACGCGGACAGTGTCGCGATCGTCGAGTTCGGTCCGGCGAGCGGCCGGATCATCGCGGCCAGCGGCGTCGCCGACGCGGTGCTCGGCCGGCGGGTCAACTCAGGGGACGAGCTGCTGCGGTCGATTGTCGCCGATGACGAGGTGGTCGCCGGCCCGATGGATGAGTTGCCGGCCGATCTGGTGCAGCTGTCGCCGGATTCGAGCACCGCCATCGTCGGCCGCATTCTGCAAGGTACGGCGACGATCGGCATCGTCGTCGTCGGCCTGCCCTATGAGCTCACCGCCGTCGATGCACTGCGGTTGCAAATGATGCGCTTCGTGACGTCGATGGCGTCGCGGCTCTATCGCGGCAGCCCGGGGCTTCCACTGCATCCGGACCCGACCCTGCGCATCCGTCCGGAAACCACCGCCGTGCTCGACCGCGACGGCACCGTACGGTGGATCAACCCGGCGAGTCAGCATGTGCTGGAGGGGACCGGCGTGACGGTCGGCGCCACCATGCCGTTGCCGATGCCCGGTCCGGGTCAGGTGCTGGAGCACAACCTCACAGACGGCCGCACGCTGATTCTGATGGCGAAGACGTGGCCGGACCGGTCGGAGGTGTCGCTGACCGTCCGCGACATCACCGAGTCGCGTCGCTGGGAACAGAGTCGCGAGCTGTTCGTGGCGTTGACCAGCCACGAGCTGCGTACGCCGGTCACCGTGATCAAGGGGTACGCGGAAACGCTGTCCGGCCGGTGGGACATGCTCGACGAGGCGGGTCGTCGGGACGCGGCGCGGGTGCTCGGGTTGCGAGCGGCCGAACTGGCGCGACTGCTCGACCGGTTGCTGACCGCGGTCGGCGAGCCGGGTCTGCCGCCGGTCGTGGAACGCTTCGACCTCGGCGAGGCGGTGACCGCCGCGGTCGGTGAGCTGCCGGCCGATCTGCGTGCGCGGGTGCGCTGCCGGCTGCCCGCAGACTTGCCCATCGTGTTCGGCGAACCAGCGAGCATCGCAAGCATCGTGTCGGAACTCGTCACGAACGCCGGCAAGTACGCCGCGCGCGAGGCGGGTGACATCGAAGTGGACGGCGTGCGGGACGCGCGCACCGTCGGCATCCGCGTCATGGACCGCGGTATCGGTGTGCGGCCCGAACATGTGGAGAGCGCGTTCGAACGGTTCTGGCAAGCCGACACCGGTGACCATCGTCGATACAGCGGCGTCGGACTGGGCTTGTATCTGGTCCGAAGAATCGTGGAGCGGCAAAACGGATGGGTGTCCTTACGCCCGCGCGATGCCGGCGGTACCGTCGCAGAAGTACGACTGCCCCGCGGCGATCTTGGCCGGAAATCGTCGCGGCGGCCTGGGGAGGCGTAGCTGGTGGCGATGTCGTCGACCGAGCCTGCGTGGAGTGTGGTCGTGCCGCATCATCCACGGGGAGCGGGACAAGCGCGCACGCACATGGCGGCACGTCTGAGCTCGTTGATCCGGCCTGAATTGCTGACCGATGCGCTGGCGGTGGCCGCGGAACTCGTCGGCAACGCCGTGCGCCACGCGAACGCGCTGCCGGGCGACGTCATCCGCGTCACGTGGCAGGTGCGGTTCGTGGCCGGCGCCGAGACCGTCGCGGTACGCGTGACCGACGGCGGCGCCGCGACCGCGCCGAGCGTACGTCGAGCCGACATCGACGCGGTGGACGGTCGAGGACTGTCGATCGTCGCCGCGCTGGCCGACGAATGGGGCGTCGAGACCGACGGGGCCGGCCAGAGCGTCTGGGCGGACATCAGTTGGCCGAGCGCACGGCGAACCACCACCGGCCTAGCCGTGGGCGACTGAGCCGCGTCACAAGGTTGGTGCTGCCGGCGGGTGGCGCGCCGACGCGGCCGGTCGGGTGCGACGGCAGGACGGCTAGAGTGGTCCGTCGTGAGCAAGCGGCGGAAGGCGTCAGCGCAGCGTAGCGGCGCGCCGGCTCGGTCGGCGAAGGTACGTGACGTGTTCGTCGCGCGGCCGTTCGAAGGGCTGGTCGACGAGGCGGAGTGGATCGCGCTGCGCGAACTCGTACCCGCGGCGACTGCTCCGCTCACGCTCGCGCCGCGCTACGCCGAGCAGTACGGCGACCGCTCGATCACGGTCGCAACGGTGCTCCCGATGGCGTGGCCGGCGCTCACCAAGCCGGACGGCCGCGTGCTCGTTGGGCTGCAGCGCAACACGCACTCCGGGGACGCCTCGCGCGACGTCGCGCTGGCCGTCCTGCTCGCGCTCGAGGCCGAGCCCGGCACGTCCGTGACGATGCCGGTGACGCCCGGGCCGGGCGAACGGCTGCAGGACGTTCTTGCCGACGTGCCGCTCGACGTGACGGTTCGCGACGGCTTTGAGTTCTGGCTCGACGACGAGGCGACCGAAGACCCGGATGTCCGCGCGTCGCTGGAGCGTGCAAACGCGTCGGTCTACCCGACGGTACGGATGGCGGCGGCTCGCGGTGCGTACTGGTGCCGCGTGCCGGACCGCGCGCACCTGCGATGGGTGTTGGCCGACGACGAAGACGCCGCGCTCAACACGTTGGCGCGGTTGCAGGCCGGCGGTGATCTCACGCTCGGCGACGCGACGAAGTTCGCCGGCATGTTCCGTGCGCACGGTCGCCTCGTGCCGGTCTGGGACCTGCCGGAGCGGCCCGCCGGCGAAGAGTGGGAGCAGCCGTTCGCCGATTTCGTCAAGCGGTATGCCGACGCGTTCGCGGCCGGTGGCGAGCTGACTTCCGACGAGCGGCGTGCCCGGCAGGGTCTGATCGGCCGTCAGGTCACGCTGCGGTAGTCGCACGCAATAAGGGTTGCCGTGCGATCGGGCACGACATGCATCGCGGTCCGCCGCGTCCGGAGCCGAGCTCCGAGCCCGGGATCCGGATCACCTCGATGCCGGCGCGTTCCAGTTGTGCGTTCGTCTCGACGTTGCGCTCGTACGCAATGCACAGCCGTGGCGCGAGTGCCAGCGTGTTGTTGCCGTCGTCCCATTGCTCGCGCTCGGCGGTTACCGGGTCCAGCCCGGTGTCGATAACACGCAGCGTCTCGAGACCCATCGCGGCCGCCGCGGCGGCGAGGAACGGCTGCGGCTCGGACACCGCCACCTCGAGCCCGTCGCCGTAGGACGAGCCGGCCGTGATCGTGTAGGCGACCAGCGCGTTGGCCACGTTCGGGTACATCACCACCGCGTCGACGTCGACCATCGTGCACACGGTGTCCAGGTGCATCGTCGCGCGCTGCTGGGCGATCGGCACCGCGAGCACGCTGTGCGCGAGGCCGGCCTCGAAGACCCTGCGGGCGAGCCGCTCAGCGCCAGCCGGCGTGGTGCGTTCGCCTACCCCGACGGCGATCACTCCCGGCCCGAGCAGTAGCACGTCGCCGCCCTCGAGATGCTCGAGCCCGGGGTGATAGATCACCGGCGTACCGGCGAACATCGGATGGTGCCGATAGATCGCGTGCGTCAGCGTGGTCTCGCGCGACCGCGCCGGCATGGCGAGGCTGGTCACCGCCGCGTGGTCGCCGATCCACAGGCTCGAGTCGCGGGTGAACAGCAGGTTCGGCAGCGGATCGATGACGAAGTCGTGCCGGTCCATCAGCCGGTAGACGAGGCCGGCGCCGTTGCGCAGCTCGTCGTGCGCGACACCGGCCATCAGCGCGGTGGCCAGTCCGGCCGGGTCGAGTCCGACGAGATGATCGGCGACTCGGCGGCGGAGATTGTCACCAAGGCGTACGTCGCCCAGGACGGCCTCGGTCAATTCCTTGCGCGCCGGTTCGAACGCGAGCACGTCGACGAGCAGATCGGCGAGGTAGAGCACGGTTGCACCGCGGGCGCGCAGCGCGTCGGCGAACGCGTCGTGCTCCTCCTGCGCCCGGCCGACCCACGGGATGCCGTCGAAAAGCAGTGAGTCGTTGTTACGCGGGGTCAGGCGCGCGAGTTCCGGACCGGGTCGGTGCAGCAGGACCGCATCGAGCCGGCCGACCTCGCTGTCGACGACACGGCTCACACCAGGCAGCGTATCCATAACCAGCTCACCGTGCGGCACTCATCGGTTCCGGCCACCGCCATCGACATACGTCGTAGTGACGTCGGCCCCTTGTACATGTGGAATTCGGGCCGAAGCTACGGCTGACAACCAGCGCCGGTCTCGGTAACGTCGCGGGCAGCCGACACCGAGCGCTGTGACGGGGCCGCGACGCGGTGTGACGGGAAAGAAGGTGCACGTGGCCCACCTTGAGATGTCCGTGTCGGAGCGGTTCGCCGGCCCGGCGTACGAGATGGCGATCGGGCCGCTCGCCGACACGACGGTCAATCACTGGGCCGACGCTGTCGACCGGGCCGCCGAGCCGAGTCTCGTCATCGACGACCACGCGGTGATCGCGGCGGTGTCGGTCGCCGCGTGTGAGCTGTTCGGATTCGCAGATCCGCAGTCGGCCACCGGGCTCTGTCTCCATGACGGGATCTTGCCGTTGGTCGACTTCACCGCCGCGGCGAGCCCGCTGCCAGACACCGAGCGAATGAAGATCCCGTCGATACAGGCGTTGCTGTCCGAACGCCTGGCGCGCGGTCTGCTCCGGGTGCGGCTGGGCGACGACATCAGCACCGTCGATGCGGTGGCCACGCCGCTGGTGGACGGTGACGCGGTTGTCGGATCGCTCACCTTCTTCTGCACCGTACGCTGAGGGGATGCCAGGAGTCCCGCCGACTCGTTTCGTGTTCCTCGGTCCCGAGGGCACCTTTGCGGAGCAGGCGCTGCGAACAATTCCGGCGGCCGAGCGCGGCACCCGTGTGCCGGCGCGCAGCGTGCCGGAGGCGTTCGACGCGGTGCGCTGCGGCGACGCTGACGCGGCGCTCGTGCCGCTGGAGAACTCGATCGGCGGCCAGGTCGGCGTGACGCTCGACGAGCTGGTCGAGGGCGAGCCGCTGGTGATCACACGGGAAGTCGTGCTGCCGGTGAACTTCGTGCTCGTCGCGCGCAATGGTACGAAGCTCGACGACATCGCGTCCGTGGCTGCGCATCCACAAGCGGCTGCGCAATGCCGCGACTGGCTGCGCCGCAACCTCCCGGACGCCCCCGTCGTGGATGCGTTGTCGAACGCGGCCGCCGCGGAATCCGTCGTCGCTGGCCAGTCGCCGGCGGCGATCTGCGCGCCGGTCGGTGCCAGTCGGCACCGTCTCGCAGTGCTCGCCGACCAGATCGGCGACCATCCGAACGCGGTGACTCGCTTCGTGCTCGTGAGCCGGCCGGCACCGCCGCCCGAGCCGACCGGCGACGACATCACGTCACTTGCCCTCTTCATCGCGCACGACCGGGTCGGCGCGCTGCTGGCTGTGCTGACCGAGCTGGCCGTCCGGGGAGTGAACCTGACCCGGATCGAGTCGCGCCCGACCGGCGAAGGGCTCGGCCGCTACGTGTTCTTCCTCGACTGCACGGGACACGTCGCGGACGTCCGGCTGGGCGAGGCGCTGCGGGGGCTGTGGCGGATCTGCGCCGACGTACGGTTCCTCGGGTCGTACCCACGGGTGCCGGCCGATGACGACGCGGCGCCGCCACCGTCGCGGCCGCCCGGCACGGACGAGGTGGACTTCGCCGCCGCGGACGTTTGGCTGGCCCGGGTCCGCAGCGGCAATCGGGCGTAGCCACACCCTACGATCTGCGACGATCACAATCCGCATCCCTGACGTGACGATGGCGGGTGTGCCATGATGCCGCCATGGATTCAGCGGGGAGGCGCGGCGAGGCCGAGCGCGAGGAGGCCGCCGCGTGGCGACCGCTTGACGAGGTGACGGCCGCCCGCGATGACGGCGGTCGTTGGACGGACACATTCGTCCAAATCAGCCGGGACTGGCGTCGATATCTGGACGTGCACGGCCAGCGCTCCGCGGCCGCCGGCCTGCTGGCCGCGTTCGTGCTTCTGGTGGTGTCGCAGTCTGCACCATGGGCCAGCGTTGGCGCCGCCAGGGTGGATCACAGCCAGGACGTGCCGATCGGCATCGACGGCGGATCGACGGCCCTCGTGCTGACGTACTACGTCATGTGGACGATCGTGCTGTCATTGGCGGGCGCGACCGTTTTCGCGCCGCCGCGCGTCCGGCAGCCGCTGTTCGGCGCGACCGTCGGCGCGCTGGTGGTGCAATTCGTCGCGATCCTCCCGCTGGTCCGCCATCCGAAGATGCTGGTATCCGCCGAGGTCGCGGCATCGGCGCAGTTCGGCGATGCGAGCGAGTTGCTGGTCACGCGACAGCCCGGCATGTTCTGCGCGGTCACTGCGCTCGTTGTCCTCGCCGCCGCGATGGTGTGCGCGGTCGGGGGCAACGTGATGCCCGCACCGCCCGTGCCGGCGGCGCCAGATGTCGAGATCGTCGACACCGCCGGTTCCACCGACGGCACCCCGAGCGATGTCAGTTCGACCCAGGCGGCCGAGGCGGTCGGCCGGCATTCCGCGAACGCGGCGCCGCCCACCTCACCCGCACCAATTGGCACACTGTCCGTCGACGCACTGCACGTTGAGATGGTCGAAGCACTGCCGGAGGCGTCGATCGACCCGCCAACGGGGCACCCAGAGGCCGATCACAGCGCGTACGTGAGACCGCTCGGCAACGAGCAGTACCGGCGCTAGTCACCTGCCCATCCGCAGTGCCCGATCCGTGTCCGCCTGATCGAGACCGGGCGATATCGGCGTGATGGACGCGGACCCACCCGGTACGCTCACCAGTCATGATTGACCTCCGGCTGCTTCGGGACGACCCGGATCGGGTCCGCGCGAGCCAACGCGCTCGCGGCGAGTCCGAGGCGCTGGTCGACGAGTTGCTCGCCGCGGACGAGGCCCGGCGGGCGATGATCGCGACGTTCGAGGTGCTGCGTGCCGAGCAAAAGCAGTTGGGCAAGCGGATGCCGGCCGCGAAGGGCGCGGAACGCGACGCCCTGATCGCGCAGACCAAGGATCTGTCCGCACGCGTCAAGACCGCGGAGGCCGGGGTCACCGACGCGGAGGCCACGTTGCGCGCGGCTCACTACGCGATTCCGAACGTCGTGATCGAGGGCGTACCCGTCGGTGGCGAGGACGACTACGTCGTGCTGCGCGAAGTCGGTGAACGTCCCGAGATCGACGCTCCGCGCGACCACCTCGAGCTGGCCGAGCACCTGCAAATGATCGACATGGATCGGGGCGCCAAGGTGTCGGGCAGCCGCTTCTACTTCTTGACCGGCGTCGGCGCGCTGCTCGAGCTTGGTCTGCGGCAACTCGCGTTGAGCCACGCGGTCGACGTCGGGTTCACCCCGATGATCGTGCCGGTGCTGGTGAAGCCGGAGTCGATGGAGGGCACTGGGTTCCTTGGCGAGCACGCCTCGGAGGTCTACCGACTCGAAGCGGACGACCTTTATCTGGTGGGTACGAGCGAGGTGCCGATGGCGGCGTACCACGCCAACGAGATCCTCGACCTCGACGAGCCGCGACGCTACGCCGGATGGTCGTCGTGCTTCCGCCGCGAAGCGGGCAGCTACGGCAAGGACACGCGCGGCATCATCCGAGTGCATCAGTTCGACAAGGTGGAGATGTTCTCGTTCTGCCGGCCGGAGGTGGCGCAAGACGAACACGAGCGCCTGCTGGCCTGGGAAGAGGAGATGCTCGCGAAGGTCGACGTGCCCTATCGCGTGATCGACGTGGCGGCCGGTGATCTCGGCTCGTCGGCGGCACGCAAATTCGACTGCGAAGCGTGGGTGCCGTCGCAGGGCCGCTACCGCGAGCTCACCTCCACATCGAACTGCACCACGTTCCAGGCCCGGCGGTTGAACATCCGGTACCGCGACGGCGACGGTCGGCCGCAGACGGCGGCCACTTTGAACGGAACGCTCGCCACGACCAGATGGATCGTGGCCATCCTGGAGAACCACCAACAGCCGGATGGTTCGGTACGGGTGCCGAAGGCACTCCAGCCGTACGTAGGCGGTCGGGACGTCCTGGAGCCGCGTTGAGTTGACGGCTGTCGAGCCATCGCGCTGATCGTGGCGGAAGTCACGCCTGGATCTGCGCGGCGTCGCGCCGGCTGGGAACGAACCGGTCTCGGGGCCGTGACCTGCACATATCGCATGAGACCTTCGGTCAGTGTTCGCCTGACGGTTGTTTGATCTGCCCCAGCATTTGCCCAGGTCGGAGTAGCGTTGTCGACCCGACCTGGAGGTACAAGGTGACGAATACGGCGATACGCCCCGAGTCGGGGTACGCCCCACGCCGTGCCGCGGCACCGTCGGTCGCCATGCCCGGTCTGGTCGCGACGGATCTCGACGGTACGGTGGTCCGCTCCGACGACACCGTGTCCGGGCGTACGTTCGCCGCATTCGCGCGTATGAAGTCGGCCGGTGTCCCGATCGTCGGCATCACCGGCCGTGGCCCTCGGCTGCTGGAGCTGAGTCGGCGGGATCTACCGGTCGCCGACTACCTCGTGCTCGCGCAGGGCGCACACGTCGTCGACCTGACCACCGGGCCGCATCCGGTCACGATGTTCTCCGACTCGCTGCCCTGCGCGATCGTCGCCGAGGTGATTGCCGCGATCGAGGAGCACGCCGGTCCACTCTCGGTGCTCGTCGAGCCGGTCAATGCCCCGGACGCGTACCTGCTCGGTGAGCGTCATCCGGCCTGGCGGTTCGCCGAGTTGGTGCACCCGTGTACGCGTGCCGAGGCACTCTCCGCGCCGGCCGTGAAGGCGTTCGCGCACTCCGACACGTATCAGCCCGACGACTTGCTTGCCCTCGCGCGTACCGTGATCGGACCGGGCACCGTCGAGATGACGCAGGCCGGTCTCGGCTACATCGAGATCTGCCCACCCGGCGTGACGAAGGGGACCGGCCTGGCGTTGGTCGCCACGGAACTCGGCGTCGACCCCGCCGAGGCGCTCGTGTTCGGCGACATGCCCAACGACCTGCCGGCCTTCGCCTGGGCCGGACGACGCGTCGCGGTCGCGAACGCGCACCCCGACGTGCTGGCCGCCGCCGACGAGGTCACGCTCGCGAACGACGAGGACGGCGTGGCGGTATATCTCGAACAGATATTGTCGCAAGCGTGATCGGATCGACCGGCCTGCCTCGGCTCATCGCGACGGATCTCGACGGCACGCTTGCCCGACCGGACGGTCTGATCTCTGCTCGATCGGCTCGCGCGCTCGCCTCGGCGACCGCCGCCGGGTCATTGGTGGTGCTGGTAACTGGTCGCCCGGTCCGTTGGCTGTCTCGGATCTACCCGTGCCTCGTCGAGCCCTATCCCGCGGTGTGCGCGAACGGCGCGGTCATCTACGAACCGGCTCTCGACGCCGTACTTGAGTCGCGGACCATTCCGCTGGATACGGTTCGCTCCGCGTTCGAGCGCATTCGCGCCTCGGTGGCGGGCGTCGCGTTCGCCACCGAGGTCGACGACAGCCGGCGGATGCTCTTGGAGTCGCACTATCCGCTGCGGCGCGAGGCACCCGGTGACGGCCTGCGGGCCGCCACGTTCGACGAGTTGTGCTCAACGCCGGCGGTAAAGCTGTTGGTACGCGTGGACGGATGGGATCCGGACGCGCTCGCCGCCGCGGTGCGCGATGCGGTCGGCAGGGACCTGGAGGCGACCCATTCGGCGCCGTACGGCCTGGTCGAACTGTCCGCGCACGACGTAACGAAGGCGACCGGGCTCGCGGCGTACGCGTCGAGTGTCGGCCTCGGTCCAGACGACGCGATCGTCTTCGGGGACATGCCCAACGACTTGCCGATGTTCGCGTGGGCGGCGGGTGGGGAGCATCGGCGCACCATCGCCGTCGCGAACGCGCACGAGGCCGTCCTGGCGGTGGCGAGCGCGGTCATCGGGTCCAATGTGGACGATGGCGTCGCCGCCTACCTCGAGGACCTGCTCGGCTAGCGAGCAACGCTACAGCCAGCCTTGGGATCGTGCGGCGGCGATCGCCTCCATCCGGTTGCGCGAACCGGTCTTTCCGATCGCCGACGACAGGTAGTTGCGCACCGTGCTCTCGGAGAGGTGCAGGCGTCCGGCGATGTCCGCGATCGTCGAGCCGTCCACTGCCACGCCGAGCACCTCGCGTTCGCGGTCGGTCAGCGGATTCGGCCCGACCGAGAGCGCCGCCGCGGCGAGCGTCGGATCCACGACTCGTTCGCCGGCCAGCACCTTGCGGATGGCCGCCGCGAGTTCCTCGACCGGTGCGTCCTTGACCAGGAACCCACTCGCCCCGACCTCCATCGCGCGCCGCAGGTAGCCGGGTCGGCCAAACGTGGTGAGCATCAGGACCTTGCAATCCGGTACGGCCTGCCGGAGCGCTGCCGCGGCATCCAGCCCGGACATGCCGGGCATCTCGATGTCGAGCAACGCGATGTCCGGTCGTGCATCGATGGCGGCCGGTACCACGGCGTCGCCGGACGCGACGTCTGCCACGATCTCGATATCGGATTCGAGGGCGAGCAGCAGCGCCAGCGCGCCGCGCATCATGCCCTGGTCCTCGGCGAGCAGCACGCGGATCATGCATCGCCGCCGTCGACCACCGGTGATCCGAGAGTGGATCGGACCAGTGTCGTGGACTCACTCGGCTGGCCAACCGGCGGCGTGGACGCATCCGGTGCGGAGCCCGCGGACGTGGCGTGGTCCGGCGCTGCCTGGTCCGGCACTGCCTGGTCCGGCACTGCCTCGTCCGGTGCGGCGCCGGCCGCTACCCGGTCCGGTGTGGCGTCTGGCGCCGGCCGGCGCGGAACCCTTGCCACCACACGGAACCCACCACGGCGGGCGTTGTCGGCGGTTAAGGTGCCGCCGGCCGCGGCGACGCGTTCCGCGAGCCCGACAAGTCCGGCACCGCCCCGGCGGCCGGTTGCGTCGGGCGGGGTCCCGATCGTCCGCGCGACCGGTCGACGCCCGTGGCCGTTGTCGCGGATCTCCAGCACTGCCTCGGTCGCCGTGACGCTGACGGCGATATCGGTCGAGGTGGCATCGCTGTGCCGGATCACGTTCGTCGCCGCCTCTCGTACGACCCAGCCGAACAGTTGCGACACGCCCAGCGGCACGGCTGGTCCGTCCTGCCGTACGCGGACCGCGATGCCGGCGTCCGCCAGCGCCGATCGGATGTTGTCGAGCGAGGTCGTGAAATCTGGCGCTCGGTAGCCGTCGACCGTCTCCCGTACCTCGCCGAGCGCGCGGCGGCCGATCGCCTCGATGTCCGCGGCCGCCTGCCGGGCGAGGTCCGGGTCCTGCTCCACGAGACGGCGCACCACCTCGGCCTTGACCACGATCAGCGACATCGTGTGGCCGAGCAGATCGTGCAGGTCCCGCGCGAACCGGAGACGTTCCTGGCCGACCGCGTTGCGGGCGAGTTCGGCTCGGGTGTTGCGCAACATCTGGTTGTAACGCTGCATCTGCTTGACGACCTGGACGAGCGCGCCGGCCATCAGCATGCCCAGCACCAACTGGGCCGCGCTGCCACCGCTGGGCGCGTGCCGGTCGCCGATCGCCCAGCTGACGGTGACCATCACCACGCTGACCGTCCACGCGCCGGCGATCGCCGGTCGAAACGTCGCAGCGCCGGCGACGCCGATGTAGAGCAGCAGGCCCGGCCAATCGTCCGGCGCGTCGGCGTAGGTCGCGAAGAGCGTGATGCCGATCGCCGTCATGATGCCGAGCAGCAGCAGATCCCGACCGGTCGGCAGCACGCGGCCACGGCGCCGATCGACGTCGAACCCGTTGGTGACCACGACGATGTAGGTGCCGACGAACGCGGCCAACCCGATCCCGGCCCACACCGCGTGCGGCGTCCGGCCCTCCGCGATCGCGATCGCCGGCGATATCAGCGGCCACATCCAGGCCGCCGCCCATACGCTGCCGATGATGCGTTCTTTCACCTGCGGCCGAACCTTCATGGCCTCCACCCTGCCTATCGATGCCGGCTATCGGGTCGCCGCGGAGCGCCGGTAAGCGATCGCGGCCAGCACCGCGAACAGTACGGTCCATCCAGCGAGCACCGCCATGCCGACCGTGGTCGGCGGGTGCCCAGTGGCGGCACGCCAGCCAAGCTCGGCGTAGCGGTTGCTCGGCAGAGCGTGTGCCAGCCGCTGCATGGCGCTCGGAAACACGACGGTCGGCACGAGCAGGCCACCGAGCACCGAAAGCGAGAAGAACAGCACGAAACTCGCCGGCGATGCGACGTTCGGCGGCAGGGCGTACCCAATGGCGAGCCCGAGCAGCGCGAACGGCACCGTGCCCACCCACATCACCACGAGGATCAGCAGCCAGCGGGCCAGCGTCAGGTGGATGTGGTGTTCGACATAGCCGGCGATGCCCACCGCGATGATCGACGGGATCGCGATCAACGTACTCGTGAAGGCTTTGACGGCGACCACCGCGCGCGGGCGCAATGGCGTGACGCGCAACTGGCGCAGCCAGCCCTGCGTACGCTCCACCGACACCGCGCTGCCGAGCGACAGTACGCCGATGATCGCGCCGTACCCGGCGATGCCGACCATGATGGTGGCCGCGATCGACAGCCCGTTCACCTCGTCGGTCATGTTGCCGAAGCCGGTAAACACCACGTACGAGGCCACCGGCATCAGCACGGTGAACACCAGGATGCGCGGCTCGCGAATCATGCGCCGCAACTCAAATCGGAGATAGGCGAACATGTCAAACGCTCCTATCGGCTCGCGCCGGCGGTGGTCGGGACGTCGGTCGGGCGTTGGCTCGGCGCGCTGTCTGTGGCGGTTAGCGCGAGGAACGCCTCCTCGAGCCCGGCGCTCGCGATTTCCAAGTTGGCGAACCGCCGTCCGCTGCGCACGAGCGCGATAACGGTGGCATCCGCGTCGGTGGTGTCCAGCCGAACCCGCTCGCCGCGGACGCTCGTCGTGCGGACGCCCGGAAGTCGGTCGAGGCCGTCCACCGACTCGCCGAGAAGATCAAATGCGAGGGTACGGCCGATCGCCTGCTCCTTGATCACAGCGGTCGGACCGTCGGCCACCACGCGGCCGGCCGCGATCACGATGACGCGATCCGCGAAGTCATCCGCCTCGTCGAGGTAGTGCGTCGCGAACAGGACGGTACGGCCGCGGTCGGCGTACCGGTGCATGGAAGCCCAGAACGCTTGTCGCGCCGCGACATCCATGGCAGACGTCGGCTCGTCGAGCACCAACAGATCCGGATCACCGGCCAGCGCGAACGCAAAGCGCGCGCGCTTCGCCTCACCGCCGGACAGCTTGTCCAACCGGGTGTTCGCACGATCGGTGAGGCCGGCGAGCGCGAGGATCTCGGCGGTCGTGGAGCTCTTCGGATAGAGCGCGCGGCCCAACTCGACGAAGTCGCGTACGGTCGCGTTCGGCAGGTACATGGTGTCCTGCAACACGGTCCCGACCCGGCCCGCCTCGATGGCCCGCGCGGGGGTGGCGCCAAACAGTTCCGCGCGACCGCGATCCGGCCGCACCAGTCCGAGCATCATGTTGATCGTCGTGGTCTTGCCGGCACCGTTCGGTCCCAGCAGCGCGACCGTCTCGCCAGGTCCGATCGTCACGCCGATGTCGGTGACCGCGGCGAGCTTGCCGAACGACTTGTGCGCCGCGGTCAGCGAGATCGCGGGGGAGTGGTTGTCCATGCTCACGACGCTAGGTGCGGCGCCGCGGCTCGGGCAGATTCGCGGCTCCCGACATTCACAGGACGAATGTCCCGGTTGACTGGGCGGGCGGCGCCGAACCGCACGTCATGTGCGGTCTGACGGGCTGGCCGCTACAGGTATTGGCCGGTGCCCGACGTGGTCTGCTGGTCGCCGTCCGGCGCACCCGGCCGGCCCGGCCCCATCGGCAACGCGGGCCGCCCGCGCATCTGCTCGAGCTGCACGCGCGCGGCCATCTGCTGCGCCACCAGCGCGGCCTGGATGCCGTGGAACAGACCTTCGAGCCAGCCAACGAGCTGAGCCTGTGCGATCCGCAACTCGGCCTCGCTCGGGACGCGACCGGACTCGAACGGCAACGACAAGCGCTCGAGTTCGTCGACGAGCTCAGGCGCCAGCCCATCCTCGAGTTCGACGATGGACCGCCGGTGGATCTCAGTCAGGCGCTGGCGTCCCGCCTCGTCCAGCGGCGACGCGCGTACCTCCTCGAGCAGCTGTTTGATCATGCTGCCGATCCGCATCACCTTCGCCGGCTGCTCGACGAGCTGCGACGGGTCTTCGATCGACTCGTCGCTTTCGTTGGACCCCACCGGCATCGTGCCGATCGGCGCGCCGTCCGGGCCGACCACGACGACCGTCCGGCCATCGCCGTCGCTGGGTCGATCGGGTCTCGCGTTGGGTTCGTCAGCCATGACTCAATCCTCTCGCAGCGGGCCGGCGTGCGTCGCGCACGGGGGTGGTGGCGGGGTCAGCGGTACGGACCGAAGTCCGGCTGGCGCTTTTCAGCGAACGCGGCGGCCCCTTCGGCCGCTTCGGGCGTCTCGACGAAGAGCTCGAGACCGTCGAACGACAGGCTGGAGATGCCGGCGATGTGGTCGGTATCGGCGTTGAACGAGTGCTTGAGGAAGCGGAGCGCGGTTGGCGAGTAGCTTGCGATCTTGCGAGCCCACGAGAGCGCCGTCGGCATCAGATCGGCCGGCGGAACGACGGCGTTGACGAGTCCCCACCGCTCCGCCGTGGCGGCGTCGATCTGATCCAACAGGAACCACATCTGTCGGGCGCGCTTCTCACCGATTACGCGCGCGAGATATGCACTGCCGTAGCCGCCGTCGAAGGAACCTACCCGCGGGCCGGCCTGACCGAACCGCGCATTCTCGGCGGCGATCGACAGGTCGCAGATGACGTGCAGCACGTGCCCGCCGCCGATCGCGATGCCGTTGACCGCGGCGATCACCGGCTTTGGTACGTCGCGGATCATGCGATGCAGACGCTCGATCTCGAACGTGCCCCATTCGGTCGGGCCGTAGCCGCCGGTCTCGGCGCGCTCCTTGACGTCGCCGCCGGCGCAGAACGCGCGGTTCCCAGCGCCGGTCAGGATGATCGCCGCGACATCCTTGCTGGCCCACGCGGTCTTGACCGCGTAGATCAACTCGTCAACCGTACGGCCTCGGAACGAGTTCATCCGCTCCGGTCGGTTGATCGTGATGACCGCGATCCCGCCGTCCGCGACCTCGTACGTAACGTCGGTGAACTGAACGTCGGTGAACTCGCTGGTACGCACCTCGGACGCTCCTCGCCTGCGGTTGTGCTGCCGTCGTGCTGCCGTCGTGCTGCCCCGTGCCGGCGCCGTGCCTGGAATCGGACGAGCGATGCCACCCTACGACGGCGGGAGTCGAGCAATCGCGGCGACGCCACCGGGCGAGCGTCGGACCGGTAGCCTCCCCGATATGCGCAGCGAGGCGCCCGATTTCACCGTCGCGTACGGCGACGACTCCGAGCAGATCGCCGACGTACGACTTCCACCGGCCGGAACGTCGGTGCGCCCGTTCGTCATCTACATCCACGGCGGGTTCTGGAAGGCCGAGTGGGACCGGACGCACGCCGAGCCGCTCGCGCGCGCGCTCGCTGCGCTCGGCCACCCGATCGCGAGCCTCGAATACCGTCGCGTCGGGCAGCCAGGCGGCGGTTGGCCCGGCACGCTCGACGATGTCGAGACCGCGGTCACCGAACTCCCTGAGCTTGTCGCGGTTGCGATCGCCGAGCGCGGTGGCTCGCCGCTCGACGCGACCCGGCCGATTCTCGTCGGCCATTCCGCGGGCGGCCACCTCGCATTGTGGATAGGGCATCGCATCGGACCGGCCGGCACGCGCGGCGTCGTGGCGCTCGCGCCGGTGGCCGACCTCACGCAGGCGTACCAGTTGGGTCTCGGCGGCGGCGCGACCGGGCGACTGCTCGGCGGCGGCCCGGCGGACGTGCCTGAGCGTTACGCAGCGGCCGATCCGGGCGCGAACCTTCCGCTGGGTGTGCCGGCGACCATCGTGCACGGCGATCTGGACGACTCCGTGCCGGTGTCGGTCGGCGAGGATTTCGTCGCCCGCGCCCGGACGTCCGGCGACGAGATCGTGATGGTACGGCTGGCCGACACCGGCCACATGGCACTCATCGACCCCGAGTCGGACGCCTGGGACGAGGTGGTCGGCGCGATCGAGGCGCTGAGCCGGGGCTGACGCCGGCTCCGGCTGATGCTCCCGGTCGATCGTCCCGGTGGCGACGTCCGGGCTGCCGGCGCGGATATGGGGTCGAACGGTCCGTCGCCCGGCCCGCATACTGCGCGAGTGCTGTTGACCGTGACGACGACCGTCGAGCCCGCCACCGATCTGGGCTTCCTGCTGCACAAGAACCCGGCGCACGCGCAGGTGTTCGAGCAGTCATTCGGTCGTGCGCACGTGGTCTACCCGGTGGCGTCCGCGTCGCGATGCACCGCTGCGCTGATGCTGGAGGTTGACGCCATCGATCTGGTCCGTGGCGGTCGGGGCGGTCGCGCGACACCGGACGTCGCGGTTGGGCAGTACGTAAACGATCGACCGTACGCGGCCTCCTCGTTGCTCGCCGTTGCGGTCGGCCGCGTCTTCGGCACCGCGATGCGCGGCATCTGCAAGCAGCGGCCGGAACTCGCCGCGTCCGCGATCCCACTCGAGATCATGATCCCGGCGCTGCCCTGCCGCGGTGGCGCTTCGCTCGCCGCCGATCTGTTCGAGCCGCTCGGCTGGGCGGTCGACGCGACTCCGGTGCCGCTCGATCCGGGGTTCCCGGATTGGGGCGACAGCCACTACGTGCGGCTCGTCCTGCGCGGCACGTTGCGCCTCGCCGATGCGCTGAACCACGTGTACGTGCTGCTGCCCGTACTCGATGACGCGAAGCACTACTGGGTGGCGCCGGACGAAGTCGACAAGCTGGTGCGTGCGGGCGCCGGCTGGCTGGTCGCGCACCCCAAGCGTGACCTCATCACACGCCGATATCTGGCGCATCGCCGCGAGCTGACCGCGATGGCCATGGCGCGGCTCGCGGAGGTCGACGACACCGAGCCCGAGGCATTGGACAACGCGTCCGCTGCCGCCGACGCGACTGCGCCGGACTTGGCCGTACCCCTTGCCGAGCAGCGCCGAGCCGCGGTGCTCGACGCACTGCGCGACGAGGGCGTCACACGCGTGCTCGACCTCGGCTGCGGATCGGGCGCCCTGCTCCAGGCGCTGCTCCGCGAGCCGTCGCTGACCGACATCGTCGGCGTCGACGTGTCGCATCGTTGCCTCGATCAGGCGGCCCGCCGCCTGAAGCTGGAGCGGATGCCCGAGCGCCAGCGCACTCGCCTCACGTTGCTACAGGGTTCGCTGACATACCGGGACGCGCGGTTGCGCGGCTATGACGGCGCGGTGCTGATGGAGGTCGTGGAGCACATCGATCCGTCGCGCCTCGACGCGCTCGCCGACGCGGTGTTCGGCGACGCGCGGCCGCGGGTCGTTGTGATGACGACACCGAACGTCGAGCACAACGTACGGTTTGCCGGGCTGTCCGACGGCGCTATGCGCCATCCCGACCATCGGTTCGAGTGGTCGCGCCAGGATTTCGCCACGTGGGCCGGTGGGGTCGCGTCGACGTACGGCTATGCCGTGCGCTACGCACCAGTCGGTCCGGATGATCCGGAGGTCGGGCCGCCAACGCAGATGGCGGTGTTCACGCGATGAGTACGACACCGAACGGGCGGGCGCTGCCGGTCCCGGAGCTCAGCCTGATCGCATTGATCGGCGTCACCGGGTCGGGCAAGTCGACCTTCGCCCGCGACCACTTCCGGCCGACCGAGGTGCTCTCCTCCGACTTCTTCCGTGGCCTGGTCTCCGACGACGAGAACGATCAGTCGGTGAGCGCTGTCGCGTTCGACGCGCTCTATTACATCGCTGGCAAGCGGCTCGCGGCAGGTCGCCGGGTGGTCGTCGACGCGACAAACGTACGAGCCGAGGACCGCGCGAAGATCGTCCAGCTGGCTCGCGAGCACGACGTGCTGCCGGTCGCGATCGTGCTCGACGTCCCGGAAGATGTGTGCGCGGCACGCAACGCCGCTCGTCCGGACCGTGACATGTCACCGCACGTCATCTCGCGCATGGCCCGCGACCTCCGCCGTGGCCTGCGTGGCCTGTCGCGCGAGGGCTTCCGTACGGTGCACGTGCTCCGTGGTACTGACGAGATCGCGGCCGCGACGGTCACGTACGAGCGGCTGTTCAACGACCGACGCGAGCTCACCGGACCGTTCGACGTGATCGGCGACGTGCACGGCT
>DATFRR010000051.1:0-6423 GCA_035263025.1 Micromonosporaceae bacterium | reverse complement strand
CCGCGGCCGGCTTTTGCGCACGGCGCCGTCTGGCGGGGTGACCCGGCCGCGCCGGCTTTACTGGGTTGTTATCACGTGAGCCAGCAGAACACCTTTACCGGCCGCCTCACCGACAGCATGCTGGATGGCGTATTGGCGCGGGCCGTGTCACTGGTCGCGGCGCACTGAAACGCGACCGCCGACCGGCAACGCGCACACAGACGGGGACACGGTTGCCAACGTATTCGAACGCCACCCGGCGCTGGGTGCCGCTGCTGATCGTCGGCGGTCTCCTGGCCCTGGCGGCGTTCGCGGCGTCGGTTGCCGCGCCCGGCGCACACACCATTCCGCTGCCAACCGGGAGCGCTTCGGAACCCGGCGGCGAAGACAGCGCCAGCCCATCCAACGGGCCAGCATTCCCGGGTGGCGGACCGGTGCCGCCATTCGCGATCCCGTCCTGGGTGGGCTGGGTCGAGGCGGGGCTCGCGGGGGCCGTCGCGCTCCTAATCATCGGCTTGTTGATCTGGCACTTCTTTCGCAACAGCTGGCTGTCCATCCGCGAGGTCGAGCGGGATACCGACGACGCGGACGCCCTGGCCGCGCGACGCGAAGAGGTCATCGCGGCGCTCGACGAAGGCATCGCGCAGCTGGCCACCGACCGCGACGCGCGGTCCGCGGTGATCGCCTGCTGGGTACGACTCGAGGAGGTGGCGCACCGCGCGGGTACGCCTCGGCTGGCCGCCGACGCACCGGCCGACTTCGTCGCCCGGCTGCTCGCTGCGCATCAGGTGAGCAGATCGGCGTTGACGTCGCTGGCGGACCTGTATCGGGCCGCCCGCTACAGCACGGCAACGATCGACAGCGAGATGCGCGACCAAGCGATCGCGGCGCTTGGTCACATTCGAAACGAACTTCTGGCGTCCAGGCCTGGCACACCCGTCGACGATATGTTCAGCGGCGTGCGTCCGGCCGGGGCGCCGCGACCGAGCGCGCCTCCGACGCGTGACGATCCGCCGGTGGGCAGGTGGCGGACGTGACCAAGCTGGACGATCTCGGCAGGCGCGAGCCGAAGCGCGGTCGGCCAACCGGGCGCATGGTCCGTTCCGTGCTATTTTGCGTGGCGATCTCGGGGTTCGTGTGGGAATTTATGCGTACCAAGGGCGTGGCGGTCCCGTACGTGCTGCTCCTCACGCTCAGCCTGGCCGGCGCGGCGATGATCGAGCTGATCCGGCGACTGTCTCCGCCGCGGGTGCCCGATGCGCTGCGCGATACGCAGGAGCCGGCACCACCGAACGTCATTCCGGACGCCGACGGAATGTTCCGCGCAGTACGCCGGTGGTCGCAGCGGCTCGAGTGGTCGCGCGACGACCTGCACCGGTTCGGCAACCGCGTGCAGCCGGCGGTGGTCGAGATCGTGGAGGATCGGCTCTGGCTGCGACACGGGGTCAGCCGCGCTGCCGATCCGGATCGCGCTCGTGAGCTGTGCGGACCGGTGTTGTGGGACTTCCTCACCGCGCCGGTCACGAGGCCGGTCACGCGGACTGAACTCGCGACGCTCGTCGCGGCGATGGAGGCATTGTGAGCGACACCGAGATCCGTGGCGGCGGGGACGAGATCCGCGCCGGAGGCGATCAGATCCGTGGCGGCGCCACGACCCAGGACGAGGTTCCGACGATCCCGCCGTACGAGGTCGGACGGCTCGGTCGGGCGATCCTCGACGAGGTCGGCACCGTCGTGGTCGGCAACCGGGCACCACTCGAACTCGTGCTGGCCGGCATCTTGGCCGGCGGGAACGTGCTGCTCGAAGATCTGCCTGGCCTCGGCAAGACGCTCACCGCCCGCTCGTTCGCCCAGGTCCTCGGCATCGGCTTCCGCCGTCTGCAGTTCACCCCGGATCTGCTGCCGGCGGACGTCACCGGTTCGTTCCTCTACGACCAGCGCAATCACGACTTCGTGTTCCGGCCCGGCCCGATCTTCACGAACCTGCTGCTTGCCGACGAGATCAACCGTACGCCGCCGAAGACGCAGTCCGCGCTGCTCGAGGCGATGCAGGAGAAGCAGGTGTCGGTGGAGGGAACCACGTACGCCCTCGAGCCGCCGTTCCATGTGCTGGCCACCGCGAACCCGATCGAATACGAGGGCACCTACCCGTTGCCGGAGGCGCAACTGGACCGGTTCCTGTTGCGTGTGTCGTTCGGCTACCCGAACCGCGACGACGAGTGGGAGGTGCTTCGCCGACGCATTGAACGCCGTCAGGAGGAGGCGCACCTGCCCGCGCACGTCAACGCGACGGTGCTGCGGGGTATGCAGGCGGCGCTCGAGAGCGTGACGGTCGAGGACTCGATCGGCCGCTACATCGTGAGCCTGGTCGCCGCGACCCGAGACCACCCGCACGTCCTCGTCGGCTCGTCGCCGCGCGGTTCGCTCGCGCTGATGTTGCTGTCCCGCGCACGAGCCGCACTGGCCGGCCGCGACTACGTGATTCCGGAAGATGTGAAGCAGGTCGCGGTTTCCGCGCTGGCGCACCGGCTGACGCTCAAGCCCGAGGTATGGCTGCGCCGAGTCGATCCGGCGTCGGTCGTCACCGACATCGCGGCGAAGACACCGACGCCGGCGAGCGGTGCGATGCCGACCTACGCGACCGGCGCTCGCCCGCCCGCTGCGAGCGACGAGCAATACCGCTACAGCGCACCGCCGCGGAACTAGTTCGATGGTGAATCTGGGTCGGGCATTCTCGGCCGCTGTGGCGCAACGGGTCAACCGGTCAAACCGCGATGTCGCGCGGCGCATGCGGCTCGACCTGCCGGATCGACCGACCGATCTGCCACCGGAGATCGAGGTCACCGCGGGTTGGGTGCCGACTCGAGCGTTCGGTCGGGCGGTATTGCTGACCGGACTGCTGCTCGTCGGTGCGGTTTTCTTGCGCCGTACCGATCTCGTGGTGTTTGCCGCACCACTGGCACTCGGTGCCGCCCTCGGCCTGTGGCGGCGCCCGACCGCCGCGCCGGCCGTACAGGTGACCACGACCACGCCGACCGTCTCGGAGGGAACCGAACTCAACGCGTCGATGACGATCTCGAACCGGGACCCGATCCGCTACGACCTCGTGGTCGCGCGCCTTCGCACCAGCCGCTGGCTGCGTGTCGAGCACGCGGGTCGGCCGTACGCGACCGCGATTCCGCCCGGGCAGACGGTCGGGATTGACCTCGGCGGTCGTGCCGTGCGGTGGGGACGGCACGTGCTCGGGCCCACCGTCGCCTACGCGGTGGCCGCCGACGGTTTGCTGATCAGCCCGGCCGGTGTAGCGCCGTATTCGGACATCCGCGCGTTTCCGACGACCGCGTCGTTCCGTGCGAACGACTTGATGCCACGCGCGGCCGGCATGCTCGGCTTCCATCGGTCGCGCCGACCGGGCGACGGTGGCGAGATGGCCGGCGTACGCCCGTTCATGCCGGGCGACCGGCTGCGGCGCGTCGACTGGCGCGTCTCGCTGCGTACCCGCGAATTGCATGTGGTTGCGACGCTGTCGGACCGTGACGCGGAGATCACCATCCTGATGGACCTGCTGCACGAGTCCGGCTTGTCCGGTGGCCCGGGGGGCAGTCGATCAGTGCTGGACATCACGGTTCGCGCGGCAGCCGGCATCGCCGAGCACTACGTGACGCGTGGCGACCGCGTCGGCTTCATCGAGTACGGCTGGCCGGGCCGGCGACTGCGCGCGTCCGCCGGACGGCGGCACTACCTCACCATCCTCGAGTGGTTGCTGGACACCAGGCCGTCGCCCGAGGGCCGCGAACCGACCGTCTATACGTTCGGCGCCAGCCACATCAAGACGAACGCACTGACGGTCGTACTGACGCCGTTGATCGACCCGCGGTCCGCGGCGCTGCTCGCACGCCTCGCGCGCGGCGGGCGGTTCGTCATCGCCATCGACACGATGCCTCCGGAGCTGCTCGGTTCGCTCGCGCGCGGGCCGCGCCGCCACGACGACTGGCTCGGCCAGGGCGAATTCACGTCGGTGGCGGCTCGCCTCTGGCTCATGGAACGCGAGAACACCGTGGCGCAACTGCGCGATCACGGCGTACCCGTCGTGCCGTGGGGTGGTGCCGGCAGTCTTGACGAGGTGCTGGGCCAGGTGTCACGGATCGCGTCCGGACCGCAGGCGGTGCCTCGATGAGCGAGTTGGCACCCATCGGCGGCGAACCCGGTCAGGTCGGCCGACTCGCGCGGCTCGGCCTGTCGGGCCGCGGTCGCTACCTGATGCGCCGCGCACGCTACGTGCTCGGACGCGCTGGGGCGTTATTGCAGCGCGGCGTCGGCATTCGCATCGACCGGGTGACGGCCGTGGTGGAACAAGCCACCCTCGGTCCGGTGGTGGTCCGGTTCTGCTCGGTGCTGGCGGCGCTAGGCGGGTTCGCCGTCACGTGGCCGACGCGCGACCTGACCACGACCTCTCTCGTGGTGCCGGTCCTGTTCGCGGTGGGCGTCGGGATCGCGCCGCGCAGCCTGATGCCGACCGCGACGATCGTCGCGATTGTGCTCGGCTACATGTTCAACCTCGACACCGGCGCGCCGCTGACCGTGTGGCGTCCGATCGCGGCCGCGTCGATGATCTACATCGTCCACACCAGCGCGGCGTTCGCGGCGGTGCTGCCATTCAACGCGGTCGCCACGCGCGGGCTGTTTTTGCCGTACGTGCTGCGGATTGCGGCCGTGATCGCCATCACCGCGATCCTCGCGGTCGGCATTCTCGCGGTGCCCGGCATCGTCGGCCAGCATCGCCTGGTCAGCGCGGCGGTAGCCGGGATGGTCGCGATGGTGGGTGTCGCAGGTTACGTCGCCTACCTCGGCAGTCAGCGCCGCTGAGACGGATCATTGAAACGTGAACCCACAACGCGTCCTCGTCGTCGGCGCCGGACACGTCGGCCTCTACACGGCATTGCGGCTGTCGGGGAAGCTCGGTCGGCACGACGCCGAGGTGACCGTCGTCGACCCGCAGCCGCACATGACGTACCAGCCGTTCCTCCCGGAGGCCTCGGCCGGCAGCATCTCGCCGAGGCACACGGTGGTTCCGCTGCGGCGCGAACTGAAGAACTGTCACGTGCTGGCCGGCGAAGTGACCGAAATCGACCACGCGCGTCGCTGCGCGACCGTGATGCCGATCGTCGGACCGGCGCGGGAGGTCGGCTACGACCACATCGTCGTGGTGCCCGGCAGCGTGTCGCGGACGCTGCCGATCCCGGGATTGCGCGAAAACGCGGTCGGGTTCAAGACCATCGGTGAGGCGATCTACCTGCGCAACAAGGTGCTCGATCGGCTCGACGTCGCCGCCACCACCACCGATCCGGACGTACGCCGCCGCGCGCTCACGTTCGTCTTCGTCGGCGGCGGGTATGCCGGCATCGAGGCGCTCGCCGAGATGGAGGACATGGCGCACGACGCTTTGCGCTACTACCCGGAGCTGAGCGGGCGCGACATGCACTGGGTGCTGGTCGAGGCAACCAAACGCATCCTTCCCGAGGTGGGCCGCGACCTCGGTGCTTATACCGTCGTCCAGCTCGCCAAGCGCGGCATGGACATACGCCTCGGCACCACGCTCGACTCCTGCGTGGACGGCGTCGTACGGCTTTCCGACGGTGACAGCTTCGAGGCGGACACCATCGTGTGGACGGCCGGCGTCAAGGCGCACCCTGTACTGGAGCACAGTGACCTTCCGCGCGACGCGAAGAACCGTCTGACCTGTCTGCCGACGCTCCAAGTGGTCGACGAGCAGGGCCAGGTCGTACCAGGGGCGTGGAGAGCGGGCGACTGCGCGGCGGTGCCCGATCTCACCGCGGACGAGCCGGACGCCCTGTGCGCCCCGAACGCGCAGCACGCCGTCCGGCAGGCCAAGGTCCTCGCCGACAACATCGTGGCGGTGATCTACGGCCGGGCGGTGCGCAACTACCGCCACAAGTACGTCGGATCGGTCGCGAGCCTCGGACTGCACAAGGGCGTCGCCCAGGTGTACGGCATCAAACTGCGCGGCATACCGGCGTGGTTCATGCACCGGACGTACCACCTGTTCCGGATCCCGAGCTGGAATCGGCGTCTCCGGGTGGTGGTCGACTGGACGCTGGCGCTCATTCTCAAGCGCGAAGTCGTGTCGCTCGGCGAGCTGCACGAGCCCCGCGAGCCGTTCATCGACGTGACGCCGCAAGCTGAACCGTCCGTGACCCGCTCGGCGTGAACGATTACGGTGGTGGCACGTCCGGGTGGTGGAACAGGCAGACACAGCCGCCTTAAAAGCGGCGGCCGAAAGGCGTACGGGTTCGAGTCCCGTCCCGGACACCCTCCAACTGCGGCCTGACCTGGCCATCTCGGCTTTCTTCGGGGTATATCGCCGGATAATGGATGGCTCACGGCTCCGTTCGAGGAGCCCGTACGGCCAGGGTCGGGGGACCA
>DATFRR010000050.1:0-27072 GCA_035263025.1 Micromonosporaceae bacterium | reverse complement strand
TGTCGGGCAGCGCGTGCTGGTGACGGGCGGCGCGGGCACGATCGGCTCGGCAGTCGTCGACCAACTTGTCGACGCCGGAGTGGCCGAGATCGTGGTGCTCGACAACCTGGTGCGCGGGCGCCGCGAGAACCTCGCCGACGCGCTGACCGTGGCCGGTGACAGGGTCGCGATCGTCGAAGGCGACATCAACGACCGCGCGCTCGTCGGCGACCTCATGGCGGGCGTGGACCTGGTGTTCCACCTCGCCGCACTACGCATCACACAATGTGCCGAGCAGCCCCGGCTCGCGCTGGAGAGCCTCGTTGACGGCACGTTCACGGTCATCGAGGCGGCCGTCGAGGCGGGCGTGAAGAAGCTGATCGCATCGTCGTCGGCGTCGGTGTACGGGCTAGCCGAGGCCTTCCCAACCACCGAGCGCCATCACCCGTACAACAACGACACGTTCTACGGCGCGGCGAAGGCCTTCAACGAGGGCATGCTGCGCAGCTTCCACGCCATGTACAGCCTCGACTACGTGGCGTTGCGCTACTTCAACGTGTACGGGCCCCGGATGGACGCCCATGGCGTCTACACAGAGGTGCTGATCCGGTGGATGGAACGTATCGCGCGTGGCGAGCCGCCGTTGATCTTCGGCGATGGCAAGCAGACTATGGACTTCGTACACGTACACGACATCGCGCGGGCTAACGTGCTGGCCGCCAGGGCAGACGTGTCGGACGCGGTCTACAACATCGCGACGGCGACCGAGACGAGCCTGCTCGACCTCGCGTCGGCACTGATCGAGGCGATGGACTCCGATGTCACGCCAGAGTTCGGACCGGCTCGCGCAGTCAACGGCGTGACGCGCCGGCTCGCTGACATCTCGGCGGCCGCGAGCGACCTCGGCTGGCAGCCTCGCATCGGGCTTGACGAGGGACTGCGGGGCCTTGTCGCATGGTGGCGGGCCGAGCAGACGGCCGGCGTGCCCGCTGCTCCGGTGGCCGAGGTGCCTGCGTGATCCCGGTGATGAGGCCGGTGCTCGGCGACGAGGAGGCCGCCGCGGTGGCCGAGGCGGTCCGCTCCGGATGGGTCGCGCAGGGCCCACGAGTAGCCGAGTTCGAACGCGCGTTCGCCGCGTACGTCGGCGCCGAGCAGGCCGTCGCAACGTCGTCGTGCACGACCGCGCTGCACCTGATGCTGTACGTGCTCGGCGTCGGACCGGGCGACGAGGTAGTGGTGCCGTCGTTCTCGTTCATCGCCACCGCGAACGCGGTGCGCTATTGCGGGGCCACGCCGGTCTTCGCTGACGTGTCACCGGAGTGGGGCAACCTCACACCCGAGACGGTCGCCGCGGTCTGTTCCCCACGCACGCGGGCGGTGCTCGCCGTTCACCAGGGCGGTCAGCCGGCCGACATCGAGGCGCTGCGGTCCGCGTGCGGTGACGTACCCGTGCTGGAGGACGCCGCCTGCGCCGCGGGATCGACGGTCCGCGGCCACCCTGTCGGGCGAGGCGCATTGCTCGCGGCGTGGTCCTTTCACCCCCGCAAGCTGCTCACCACCGGCGAGGGCGGGATGCTCACGACGGACAACGCGGAGTTGGCCGCGCGCCTTCGCCGGCTGCGCGAGCACGGCATGACCGTCTCGGCCGCCGACCGCCATGCCTCGGGCCGGGTCGTGCTCGAGGACTACGCGGAGACCGGCTTCAACTACCGCATGACCGATCTGCAGGCGGCGATCGGCCTGGTGCAACTGCGCCGCCTACCCGACATCGTGGCGAGGCGCCGCGAGATTGTCGACCGCTACTACACGCTGCTCCGCGACGTACCGGTTCGGCCGGTCCGCGAGCCGGCGTACGGCACGAGCAACTTCCAGTCGTTCTGGGTCGAATTGCCGGATGACGGGCCACGCGTGCTCGACGTGCTGGAGACACTCGCGGCGGCTGGGGTATCCGCGCGCCGCGGGATCATGGCCGCACACCTCGAGCCGGCGTACGCCGATCACCCGCACGGGCCGCTGCCGGTGACCGAGCGATTGACGAGCCGTACGTTGATCCTCCCCGTCTACCACGACATGACCGACGAGGAGCAGCGCACAGTCGTTGGTGCTCTCGAGAGTGCGCTCGCGCTCAGCCCGGCGCGGTCGTAGGAGGCGCATGTACAGCACGATTCCACTCGTCGATCTCCACGCTCAGCACGCGCAAGTGGCCGACGAGATCGCCGAGGGCTGGTCAGACGTACTCGCACACGCGGCGTTCATCGATGGTGCGCCAGTCGCCGCGTTCGAGGTCGCCTATGCCTCCTACATCGGGGTCGGCCACTGCATCGGCGTCGGGAACGGCACCGACGCCCTAGAGATCGCGCTGCGCGCGCTCGATATCGGCACAGGCGACGAGTGCGTGCTGCCGGCTAACACATTCATCGCCACGGCCGAGGCGGTCGCGCGGGCCGGCGCGACACCAGTGCTGGTGGACTGCCGGCCAGACACCGGCCTGCTCGACGTCGAGGCGGCCATCGCCGCGGTCACGCCGCGAACTCGCGCGGTGTTGCCCGTGCACCTTTATGGCCAGGCCGCCGACGTGGCCGGGCTGCGCGCGACGTTGCCGTCGGGTGTGGCAATCGTCGAAGACGCCGCGCAGTCACAGGGCGCACGCCGCGACGGCCGGGCGGCCGGCGCGTTGGGTGACATCGCCGCGACGAGTTTCTATCCAGGCAAGAACCTCGGTGCGTACGGCGACGCCGGCGCCGTGCTCACCGACGACGACGAATTCGCCTCGCGAGTCAGGTTGCTTGGCGCGCACGGATCACCGCGCAAGTACGAACACCTCGTGCTCGGGTTCAACAGCCGTCTGGACTCGCTGCAGGCGGTCGTCCTGTCGGCGAAGCTCCGCCGGCTGGACGCGTGGAACGAGGCTCGGCGCACGGCCGCGGCGCGCTACGACGCGCTGCTGGCCGACGTTCCCGGCGTGACGCTGCCGGCCGTCGACGCCGGCAACACACCGGTCTGGCACCTCTACGTCGTGCAGGTGCCCGATCGAGATCGCGTCCTCGCGGCGCTTCACGACGCGGGCGTCGGCGCTGGCGTGCACTACCCGTTGCCGCTGCACCTAACCGGCGCGTTTTCCGACCTCGGTAAGGCCGGCGACTTCCCGATCGCGGAGGCGCGCGCCGAGCGCATCCTTTCGCTGCCGCTGTTCCCCGAGATCACCGAAGCGCAGCAAGAGCGCGTGGTCGAGGTGCTCGCCCGGGCGACGCTATCCGCGCGCGGTCGCGCGCCGCACGCTCGCGCCGACTCGGCGACTGAACTCGACAGTGCGGAATCCGACGAACCAACCACTCGACTCGAGTAGTCCAGTCCGCCGGCCGGCCGGTTGGCGCCGCGCCACGACCTCCGCGCAGATCGCTGCGACGCGGTCGGTTGCCGTCTGGTTGCTGAACACGGACAGCGCAGTGGAGCGTCCGAAGGCACCGAGATCGGGCCAGCGCGATCGGTCCTTCGCGAGGTCGGTGAGCATCATGGCCAGCCGGGGCGAGCTGTCGTCGCCATCGCCGATGCCATAGAAGTTCTGTCGCAGGTACGTCGGAAGCGTGACCGGCGTCAAGAGATCCCAGTAGCCCTGCTCGCCCTGGATGACCACCGGCTTACCGAAAGCCATGCCCTTCTGGGCGGAGGTGCCCATGCCGAGCACGATATCGGCGGCCGCATAGGCATCACGCGGATCGAGCAGCTGGCCGACGAGGGTGACCACCTCTCGCTCCGCGCGTGCGTTCACCTCATCGGCCGCGGCCTGCAGCTCCGCGCGGCATGGACCGTCGCCGACGATGATCAGGCGGAGGTTGATGGCCGGATCGACCAGGCCCGCAGCGGCAATCTCGCTCAACAGGCCCTCGCGCTTGAGATCGCGCGCTAGCCGGGTCACCACCACAGCAGCGAGATCCCCGTCGGCCAACCCAAACCGACGCCGAGCGGGCCCGCTGTCAGTGACCGGCGCGTTCGCGTCCGTATCGACCGGGCAGACGACGACATGCACGCTCCGCCGGCCACGGCGGCGTTGCGCGTCCGCCTCGTTCGTGAAGCCGACGATGAGCGGCAGGTAGCGCGGTATGAAGCGCGGCACACGGACGGAGTAGACCGTCGAGAGGACCGGTACGCCCAGGCGCATGTGTGGCCCGTAGACCGCCTCGAGCGTCGACGACCACTCGTACGCATGGATGAGGTCGACGCGGCGTTCGCGAGCGAGTGCGGTCAGAGTGCGTACGCTGGCCACCGTCGGTGGGTGGGCACGGCCGAGCGGCGGGGCCGGCACGTACTCCAGACCGAACTCCTCGACCCGCTGCCGCAGCTCGCCGTCCGGTGCGTACACGATCACCTCGTGCCCGAGCTTGGCGAGCCCAGCGCTAATCTCGATCGCGTTGATGTGGCTGCCGCCCATCGACAACTCGAAAAGGGTGGTCAGTATGCGCACGTTCCTCCGCCCGGGTGGTCGTCGCGTATCGTCGGGCACTCGACTTGCGTACCCAGGAATCGGCGTCTGCGCCGAAGCAACAGGTGACCTCGCCGATCGTTGAATTTGTGCCGATACGCGTAGGTGGCAATGTACTCGCTCCGACGCGCGGCGGCGTGCTTTCGACCCCAGTGACGCAAGGATGATTGGCCATGTCTCATGCGCCGGCGCCACCGGGACCGGTCCGGGTTGTGCGCGTCGATGTCGGTGCTGAGCTGATCGAATCGATCGGATCACTCTTCCCAGTCGTCGTACGCCCCGGCGAGCGCGGCCCGAAACACCGTGGGCCGATCGATCCGCGTGATGAACGTCCGTGCCACGGTGCCCGCCGGGCGGGTGTTGATCGCCTGGGCGTACACCGTGCGGTAGCCGGCGTCGACGGCCGCCGAACGGGCCGCGTCGGTCCAGTTGCGCAATTGGCCCAACGGGATGGCGAACTCGTCGGTGTCGAGATCGAGCATGCGGTGCAGGCGATCCTTCGAGACCTCGAGCTCGCGTCGCGCCTCGGCGGCGGTCAGCCGGCCGAAGTCGGCGTGCGTCACCGAGTGACTCGCGATCGTGACGCCTCCGTCGCGCAACGCGCGTACGCCGGGCCAATCGAGGACGTACTCGTGCCCAGCGGGGTGCTCCCCGTCGGCCCAGCCGGTCACGATGAACGCGGTGGCCGGGATGCCGTGATGGCGCAGCACCGGAAGCGCGTGCGTCAGCACGCTCGTGACCCCGTCGTCGAACGTCAACGCGAGAAGACGTTTGTCCGGGGCGGCGAGAACCTCGGCCGGAGTGGCGAAGCTCCAGCCATCATCGACCGCGATCTGCAGGTGTCGCTCGAAGTCGCGTGGACTGACGTCGTTGATGCCCCAATGTGGCGTGCCGATCGAGTGGTAGGCGAGGACCCGCCCGTGCGCCGTCGCGTCGCGGGACGACCGTCCGCGCAGGGCAAGCGCCCAACGCTCGGCCGCGGTACGCCGCATGAGGACCGACCGGTACGCGGCCTGGGCGACGCGGTAGCCAGACACCGCGTCCCGGATCGGCTGGAGCCTGGTCGCCGTCACGTCGTTCGGCCTTGCATCCGCCGCACCGCCACCAGCGTCGTACGGGCGATCGCGCGGCGCCCGAACCGCGCGGCGCGTGCCGGCGGGCTGGCCAACCGTACCCAGGCACTCGCCTTGCGGAGACGCCATCGCGCGCCGGTTGTGGGTCGCGCCTGGTAGATCCAGAGGTCGCCATCGATGTGCTTGATCGGCACATACCCGGTGCGCTCAATTGCCCAGCGAAGCGGCAGGTCGTCCTCGTAAAGATGCCAGGCATTGCGCTCGGAACGGCGTCGTACGTCGAAGTTCGCAGCGAGATACCCGCCCGGCCGAGTTGCCCGGTAGAGGTCGCTGGCGGTCTGTCGAGCATCCGGGACATGTGCCAACGTGTCCAGCGCGGTAATCAGGTCGAAGCTGGCCGCCGGGAGTTCGGCGGGTAGCAGCCGGTAGCTTGCCGCGACGCCGCGCCGTTCCAGGCGCCACTGCGCGAAGGACAGCAACGGCTTCGATACGTCGGCGAGCGTGACCTCGTATCCCAGCGCCGAGAACAGCTGCGCGGTCACCCCCACTCCGGACCCGAAGTCGAGCAGACGTGCGCCGATGTTCGGTTGTGCCAGCAGGTTGGCGAGCACGACGTGCTTCGGATACGCGAAGCCGGCCGTCTGCAGATAGCTATACCAGAGCAGATCGAACGACCACGACGTGACGGAGTTGTAGAAGGCGGCGAGGCCCTCCGGCGAGCCGCCCGCGGATGCCCGCCACTCCGCGACGCTTTCGTCCTCCCAGCGTTGGCACCGATCGACGACGCTGTCCGGCGGGACGTGGTAGTAGGTCGCGAGGTCGTCGATGACACCGTCGCGGACCGAACCGCCGTCTGGCGGTCGGAGGGCGTCGGCGAACAGCCGCATGCCGGTCGACTTCTCGGCGGTCCTTCGCGACTTCGACCAGTCCGCCACCGACGGTTGCGGGGTCGACGGGTCCTCGGGGTCGACATGCCGGCCCTGACCGCCGATCCGCTCCCGGATCACGACCATCGCGAGTCGGGTGCGAAGGCGCTCCCGAGCGGCGACAGCGCGCCGTGGCGGTGGCGGCGTCACGCGCGTGGTCACCGAGACACGTCCGGCATCTCGTCGGACGACGGCATGTGACGGCCACGCGCCGTGGATTCCGTGCGCGGCACGAGGCCACCACGTCGAAGTGGTGGCGGCATGGCAGGCATCGTAACGTCCAGGGCGGGGTTGCGCGGTCAGACGCCGAGCATGGCGGCCGTCTCGGTCCGGAGCGCGGCAAGCGCAGCGGCCGCGCGCGTCCGCGCCGCCGGCACGTCACCGTTTCGGACCGGTTCGACAACCTGCAGGTACGCCTTGAGCTTCGGCTCGGTGCCACTCGGGCGCACCACGATCCGGGCGGCGTCGGTGCGCACGGTCAGCACATCGTTTTCTGGCATCAAGTCGACGACGTCGCGCACCGGTGCGTCGAGCAGGACGGCCGGCGGATTGCGGCGCACGCGGCGCATCAGCAAATCGATCTCGCCCAGGTCGTCGACACGCACCGACACCTGATCGGTGGCGTAGACGCCGAATTCCGCGGCGATCTCGTCGAGCCGATCCAACAGTGTGCGCGAGCGTGTCTTCAAGCCGGCCGCGAGCTCGGCGATGCGCAGCGCGGCCGTGATGCCGTCCTTGTCCCGTACCAGGTCGGGCGCGACCGAGTAGCCGAGCGCCTCCTCGTACCCATAGCCGAGCGGAATCTCGTCTTCGCCGGCTCGCATGATCCACTTGAATCCGGTGAGCGTCTCCGCGTAGGGATGGCCGCGCTTGGCGCACATCGCGCCGAGCAGTGACGAAGACACGATCGTGGTGGCGTATCGGCCGGCCTGACCGCGCCGCATGAGATGGTCGGCCAGCAACACACCGACGTCGTCGCCGCGCAGCATGCGCCAGCCGTTGCGGGCCTCTCCGGTCGGTACGGCGACCGCGCACCGGTCGGCGTCCGGATCGTTCGCGATCGCGATGTCCGCGTCTAGTTCGCGAGCCAGCGCAACGACGAGGTCGATGGCACCGGGCTCCTCCGGGTTCGGAAAGCCGACGGTGGGAAACCGTGCGTCGGGCTGCGCCTGCAGGCCGACCACGGACGGAGTGGCGAAGCCGGCCGCCGCGAACGCGGCGAGAACGATGTCGCCACCGACGCCGTGCAACGGTGTATATGCGACGGTGAGTTCCCGTGGCGCGGCGGGATCCACGATGGCCGCCGCCGCTCGGACGTACGAGGCCGCGATGTCGGCGCCGAGCCGCTGCCCGGCCGGTCCGAGCCGGACGGCAGCGAGCGGCCCGACCGCTCGGATGGCCGCCTCGATTTCGGCATCGACCGGCGGCACGATCTGCGCACCGCCACCCGCTGGACCACCGAGGCGCGGGCCGAGGTAGACCTTGTAGCCGTTGTCCTGCGGCGGGTTATGGCTGGCGGTGACCATCACGCCGGCCGCGGCGCCGAGGTGTCGCACGGCGTAGGCCAACACCGGCGTCGGCAACGGCTGCGGCAGCACGAGTGCCTCGCGTCCCGCGCCGGTGACCACTCGCGCCGTCTCGTCCGCGAACTCCGCCGAGCCGTTGCGGGCGTCGTACCCGATAACCACGGCACCCTCGTCGCGTCCGGTCAGCCAGCCGACGAGGCCGGCCGCCGCGGCGCGCACCACCGCACGGTTCATGCCGTTGGGGCCGGCACGCAACGGTCCGCGTAGTCCCGCGGTGCCGAACTGCAAAGTGCCAGCGAAACGGTCACGCAACTCGGCGTCACCGGCCGGCCCACTGGCCAGCACGGTGCGCAGCTCGTCGCGGGTGGCCGGGTCCGGATCGTCGGCCAGCCACGCGTCGGCCCGCGCCCGTACGTCCTCGATCGAGGTCGTCGGCTGACCCGCCGGCATGCGGCACCACCCCCGGAAACTGCGATCAACCTTGTTGATAGCACGCACACGACCGGGCCGCCGGCCGATCGGGGCGAACCTCGCGCGCGTGCCGCGGTCCGAACGCGGCCGCTCGCCGGGTCAGCCGACCGGTGTCAGCTTGACCGACGACACGAGCACCTCGTAGATCTGCCGGCTGGCCGCGAACTCGGTCTCCGGCACGGTCAGGTAGAACTCGTACGCCTTGCCGTCGATGGTCGCCGCCGCCCAGAGCCCGTGGCGCTCCGTGTCGCCGGTGCCGCAGGTGTATTCCAACTGTGCCGCGGCGTGGCCGTCCAGCGTGATGTCGGTCAGGCTGATGCGCTGGTAGTCCTTGCACGTCGTGCCGCGCTCGAGGCCGCGCTCGGCGACGCCGAGGAACTGCTTCGGGTCGTTGCCGGACGCCTCGACGTTCACCCGGATCTTCTGGCCGCTGTTCGTCGGGTCGAGGAAGTCGACGTACGAGCCGTTCTTCGGTTTCGATTCGCGCCACGACGCCGGCACCGACACGACGATGCCCCGGCCGTTGTCGAACGATCGCGTCGGGAACGGCGCGGCGGTGCTCGACTTGGCGCTCGGCGGCGCGCCGGTGTGGTTCCGACCGCCACCGATCAGCCCGAACGTGGTGGCGAGTATGGCGGCCACGATGACCACGACCGCGCCCGCCGCACCGAATCGCACCGCCCTAGGCCACGACCGAACGCCGTGCCACGCGCGACCGGCCGCTCGGCGGGCGGTGACCAGACCCGGTTCGTGATCGCGGAACGGCTGGCCGCGGGTCAGGACCGGTTGTTCGGTGGTGTTGCCCCGGATCGCCGACCGCGCACCGCCGACGCCTGAGCCGGTCGAGGGCACGCCGACCGCATCGGCCGCCGCCGGATCGGTTCCGGCCGGGCGCGGGGCGGACGACGTCGACCACCGGTCTTCGACCGACTCACCGGGACCGAGGAGCGCACCGCCGCCGACTCGCGATGCGGGTGCGTCAGGCGCCGCGTGCGATGGCGGTGCGACGGCCATCGGGGCGCGCGCCGTGCCCGACGTCGGCGCAGCCGGTTGATCGATGCCCTGGGCGCCGGCCCGATTTGTGAGCGCACCGTTGGTCAGGTCGCGCAGCGCCTTGCGTGCCTCAGCGACCGTCCAACGGTGTTCCGGGTCCTTCTCGAGCAGACCCATGAGGACCGGTGTCAGGACACCCGCGCGCTGCGTCGGCGCGGGCGCTTCCTCCACGATGGCCCGCATCGTTTCGAACGGGTCGCCACGGTCGAACGGTGGCCGGCCCTCGGCCGCGGTGTAGAGCGTGACCCCGAGCGAGAACAGGTCCGACGGCGGACCGAACGACGCGCCGATGGCGCGCTCCGGCGAGATGAAGTGCGGCGAACCGAGCACCATGCCGGGCTGCGTGAGGCTGGCGCCGGACGGCATCCGCGCGACGCCGAAGTCGGTCAGCACGCACCGGCCGTCCACGCAGATGAGCACGTTGGCCGGCTTGACGTCCCGATGTAGGACCCCGGCGGCGTGCGCGACCTCTAGCGCGCCGAGCAGTGCGATGCCTATCTTCGCCACGGCGCGGCCGGCCAGCGGTCCGTCCGAAATGATCATCTCCGACAGGCTGCGCGCCTGGAGCAGTTCCATCACGATCCACGGCCGGCCGTTCTCGGTGACCACGTCGTAGACCTGCACGACAGAGGGGTGCGACAGCGCGGCCGCGGCGCGACCTTCGCGGAACGTACGCTCGTACATCGCCGTACGCTCGGCGGGCGGCATGCCCGGTGGCAGCAGGACTTCCTTGACCGCGACATCTCGGCGCAGCACGGTGTCGACCGCCTGCCAGACGGTACCCATGCCGCCGTTGCCGATCGCGGCGCGCAACTGGTAGCGACCGCCGATCGTGGTGCCCGGCACAGCGCGCTGGTTTGACGGCACCGGGGGTTCGTGCCAGGTGGATGTCTGTGTCGTCACTGCCTAACCATCGTCTCGGTGTCGCCTCCGGGGGTGCGCGTTGTCTATTTTGCGGGCTGTCGCCGTGCAGCGGAAGGCATGGCGGTGGCGTTTCGCCCGTTTGCCGGTCTTGCGCGAAATATCTGGCGCGGCGGACATCGGTTGCGCGGGTACGTGTGAACGTCCGGGTGGCCGTACCAGCACGCACTGTGGCCAAGCGCTCACCGCCGCGCGCGACTGACCGCCGGCGCGGGCTCTACCATCGGCGGGTATGACAACGGAGTCGAACGGTCGGGTCAGCGAGTCGGGCTTCGGCATCAAGCCGATCTACGACGCGAGCGACCTGCCGGCGGACCTGGCCGAGCGGACCGGCGAGCCGGGCCGCTACCCGTTCACTCGTGGCGTCTACTCGACGATGTACACGTCGAGGCCGTGGACGATGCGGCAATACGCCGGATTCGGCACGGCGGCCGAGTCCAACGCCCGCTACCGACAGTTGCTGAGCCACGGTACGACCGGCCTCTCTGTCGCGTTCGATCTGCCGACCCAGATGGGTTACGACTCCGACGACCCGGTCGCGCACGGTGAGGTGGGCAAGGTCGGCGTGGCGATCGACTCGATCGACGACATGCGCCGGCTGTTCCACGACATCCCGTTGGACAAGGTGTCCACGTCGATGACGATCAACGCGCCGGGCAGCGTGCTGCTGCTGCTCTACCAGCTCGTCGCGGAGGAGTCCGGCATCGGCGGCGACCAGCTCACCGGCACCATCCAGAACGACATCCTCAAGGAGTACATCGCACGCGGCACATACATCTTCCCGCCGAAGCCGTCGCTGCGCCTGGTGGCGAACACGTTCGCGTACTGCACCGCCGAGATCCCGCGCTGGAACACCATCTCGATCTCTGGCTACCACATGGCCGAGGCCGGCGCGTCACCCGTTCAGGAGGTTGCGTTCACGCTCGCCAACGGCGCGGAATACGTACGAGCGGCGATCGCGGCCGGTCTCGACGTCGATCACTTCGCGCCACGCCTGTCGTTCTTCTTCGTGGCCCGCACCACGTTGCTCGAAGAGGTCGCGAAGTTCCGTGCCGCGCGGCGGATCTGGGCGCACATCATGCGCGACGAGTTCGGCGCGAAGGATCCGAAGTCGTGGATGCTCCGGTTCCACACGCAGACCGCGGGCGTGCAGCTGACCGCCCAACAGCCCGAGGTCAACCTGGTCCGGGTCGCGGTCCAGGGACTCGGTGCGGTGCTCGGCGGTACGCAGTCGCTGCACACCAACTCCTACGACGAGGCGATCGCGCTGCCCACCGAGAAGGCCGCCCGGCTCGCGTTGCGCACCCAGCAGGTGCTCGCCTACGAAACCGATCTGACCGCGACCGTAGACCCGTTCGCCGGCTCGTACGTCGTCGAGGCGATGACCGACGAGATCGAGGCGGCCGCGATCGCGTTGATGGGACGCGTGGCGGACTACGGCTCGGCGGTCGACGCGATCGAGGCCGGATTCCAGAAGCGTGAGATCGAATCGTCGGCCTACCGGATCGCTCAGGAGATCGACTCCGGCGCGCGTGTGGTGGTTGGCGTTAACCGGTTCACGATCGCTGAAGAGGAGCCCTACGAACCGCTGCGCGTCGATCCGGCGATCGAAGCGGAACAAGTGGCGCGCCTGGCGACCCTGCGCGCCGAACGCGACTCGGCCGCCGTCGATGCATCCCTCGCCGCGTTGCGCGACGCCGCGGACGATGACGACAACGTGCTCTACCCGATGAAGCGAGCCCTCGCCGCCCGGGCCACCGTCGGCGAGGTATGCCATGCGCTGCGCGACGTCTGGGGCCGCTACCAGCCCAACGACCGCTTCTGACGCCAACTTGGACGGGCTCGTCGCGGCCGCCGTGGCGCGCCGCACGCGGGTGAGAGGCCAGTTCGCCGCACAAGCGGTGCGACTCGTGATCGTCCGCGGCGGTGACTATCACTCTCGGTGCAAAGGCTGTGGGTCGGCGCCCGGCACGACTGGCGCGTCGGCCAATTAGGGCGGAGTTCGTGTCCCCCGACGGTGGTAACCCGTTGTATTAGGCAGGCAGAACATGTTTGCGGTACACAATACGAGGGGTAACGAAGCGGCAGTCATGGATCACCCGTACCAGGGGATTCGTGAGGGCGGTAACACTGAGCGATGTTCTCCGTACGAGAATCGCATTGCGCAGCGTCACCGGACCAGGGCTAGGCTGTCGAGTTGTTTCTATCCGCGGAGATCAAGAAGAAGCCGTGACGAGCGCACCGACGATGTCGCAGAGTGATTCTGTGAGTTCTGGGTGGCCGGCAACGCCGCCCGGTGCCGACCCGCTGCCCGGTCAACTCGACCGTTGGCTAGCGGTCAAGGGCGCGGACCTGGTTGCCGTACGCCGACACATCCACGCGCACCCGGAACTGTCCGGGCGCGAGTTCGACACCGCCAAACTCGTCCATCGACAGCTCTCGCAGGCCGGTCTCCAACCGCGCTACCTGCCGAAGCGGAACGGTGTGATCTGCGACGTGCCGGGTAATGGCACGAGCGAGACGACCATCGCGCTGCGCGCGGATCTCGACGCCTTGCCGCTGCCGGACGCCAAGGACGTGCCCTACCGGTCGACGGTCAACGGCGTCTGCCACGCGTGCGGCCACGACGTGCACACCACGATCCTGCTCGGTGCCGGGCTGGCACTCGCCAAGCTCGCCAAGCGTCGGCAATTGCCGGGCACCGTGCGCCTGCTGTTCCAGCCCGCCGAGGAGACGCCGCCCGACGGAGCACCCGAGGTCATCGCGGCGGGCGGTCTCAAGGACGTGTCGGCGATCTTCGGATTGCACTGCGCACCGCAGCTCCCGGTCGGGATGGTCGGAGTTCGGTCCGGCCCCTTCACCGCCGCGACGGACATCGTGGACGTACGCCTGCAAGGTCCCGGCGGGCACACCGCGCGCCCGCACCTGACCGCGGACCTCGTGCACGCGCTCGGCCGGGTGGTCGTGGACGTGCCGGCGCTGCTGGCCCGCCGGGTCGACGCGCGCGCTGGCGTCTCCATGGTGTTCGGCGCGATCCGGGCCGGCGAGGCGCCCAACGCGATCCCGTGTGACGGCATCGCGCGCGCCACCGTGCGGGTGCTCGGCCGCGACGCGTGGGCGGAGATGCCCGATCTGGTGAAGAGCCTGATCCACGAGGTGGTCGCGGCCACCGGTGCGCAAGCGGATGTGGACTATCGACGCGGCGTGCCGCCGGTGGTCAACGACCGCCTAGCGACCGCGGTGATCGCCGGCGCGGCCGCCGCGGCGCTCGGAAACGAGAACGTGGTCGAGGCCGAGCTGTCGATGGGCGGCGAGGACTTCGCGTTCTATCTCGATCAGGTGCCCGGCTCGATGATCCGGCTCGGGTGCGGCACACCGGACGCGACCACGAAGGTCGACATCCACCAGTCGACGTTCGATGCCGACGAGCACTGCATTGCACACGGCGTCCGAGTGATGGTGCACACCGCGCTCGCCGGCCTCGCGATGCCCGGCTTCTAGAACTTTCCAACCGCGCGGCGGTTTCGCCCGCGACAGCGGCGGTGCCACGTCCGCTACGGCGTTGCGCCGTCGCCGTTGGACGCGGTGCCGGTCGAGCCGGCCGCGGCGCCCGAACCACCGGCCGGTCCGGTGGCCAGCGCCGGCGTGCGGCGCGCCTGGAACCGGCGTTGCAGCACGCGTACCAGCCACGCCAGCGCACCAAGCAGCGCGGCGAACGGCAAGATCGCGCCGATCACCATCAGCAGCCACACGATGGACGCGACGAACGCGTGCCAGCCCCGGTCGAGGCCGCCGAGGAAGCCGGCCGGCTTGTGCTTGGCGGCGACCACCTTGGCCTGCGGGCCGAGCAACGTGACGGTGATGGTGGACAGTGCCGTGAGGTCGCCAAGGTGAGCCTGCTGTGCCTCGAGCGACTCGAGGTCCGACTCACGCTGGGTCAGCTCGCTTTCGATCGACACGATCTCGCCGACCGTCTTGGCCTGGGCCAGGAGCGCTCGGATGCGGTCCACGCTGGCCTGCTGGGTACGCAACCGGGCTGCTACGTCGATGACCTGATCGGTCACGTCCTGTGTGGTCACCACGCGGCTCTCTTCGGTGCCGTAGCCGGCGATGGCGTTCAGCGTGGCATCGAACCGATCGGCCGGGATCCGCAACGTGAGCGTCGCCGTCGAGCGGTTGGCGTCGATGGTCCGGTCGTCGCCTCCGACATACCCGTTGGCGCCGGCCGCGAGCGCGGATATCCGCGCGGCTTGTTCGTCGACATCATCGACGCGCAAGGTGATCTGGCCGTTGTGGATGATCGATCGCTGGAGTTGCGCCGGCTGCACGGGAGTCGTGCCGGGCTTGCCCGCCGTCCCGCCGCCACTCGTCGACCGGTTGCCGGCCGAGCCATCGGTCGCCGCGGCGCCACCGGGCACCTGGTCTGATTCGCCCGTGCCGAACTGGTTTGGCGCTCCTGGCCCGGCCTTGGCCGCGGCCGGCCCAGCGGAGGAACCGGAGTTCGAGGTGGCATTGCAGGCGCCGAGTGCGGTGGCGCCGAGCGCGGCAATCAGCACGAGGCCGATGCCGGCTACCCGCACGTGGCGGCGGGTCGGGATGGTTGTCATGGCGCTGGGACGTGCCGGCCGTCACAGGCGGTTCCCAGCGATGACAATTCGTTACGCCGCCGGCGCACAGCCGTTGCCGGCTGACCTCTAGATCGAACTGGGCTAGATCGAACTCGTGCGTGTCGGACGCGACCGCAGTTCCTTGAGGTAGTCCTCCGGTGCGCCGGCCCGCTCCGCGGCGGCCACGATTTCGCTGAGGTACCAGGACGTCGGCAGGCCGCCTTCGTACCCGTCGAAGACATATACCCAGGCGGTCAGGTCACCGTCGAGGGTCGCGGCTCGTACGGTCAGCCGGCGGTACGTCCCCGCCTCGACGCCCTCCATCCGGTCCAGTTGCTGGGCGTCCCACGGATGCACGTCGTAGAGCGCGACGAAGACTCGGTCGCCCGGCGATTCGACGATGGTGGTGACCGCGCCCTCCCAGCCGAGCTCCTCCTCGCCCGCGAAGGTCAGGCGCCAGCCCTCGAGCCACCCGGTGTCGACCATCGGCGACTGCGGACAGTAGGCACGCATCCGGCCCGGATCGAGGTTCGAGCCATACGCGGCGTAATGACGCACGGAGATCACGATAGTCCGTTTCGGCGGTGGGGGAGAATACAAGTGCGTGGGTGCGCGGCGAAGGCAGTGGGGGACTGGAGGCGGGTGTGGACCGCATCGTGATCATCGGCGCCGGGCCGGCCGGGTACGAGGCGGCACTCGTCGCCGCGCAACTCGACGCCGACGTGACGATCGTCGAGCCGGACGGTGCCGGCGGCGCCTGCGTGCTGTCCGACTGCGTGCCGTCCAAGACGTTCATCGCGAGCTCGGACGTGGTCACCGGATATCGCGACACCGAGCAGTTCGGCGTCGATGCCGGCGGCCTCGCCGCGGTCACCGTCGACGCCGGCGCGGTGCACGAACGGGTCAAGCGGCTGGCACTCGCGCAGTCCGCCGACGTCCACGCGAAGTTGATCAAGGCTGGAATCTCCTACGTGACCGGTCGCGCCCGGCTTGGTACGGAGACCGTCGGCCACACGCACCGCGTCGAGGTCACGCCAACCGATGGCGCTGCACCGCACCACATCGACGCCACCGCCGTACTCGTCGCGACCGGCGCGACGCCGCGGCTGCTGCCCGACGCCATGCCGGACGGCGAACGCATCCTCACCTGGCGGCAGATCTACGACCTTCCCGAGTTGCCGTCGCATCTGATCGTGATCGGGTCCGGCGTGACCGGCGCCGAGTTCGCGTCGGCTTACCTCGCCATGGGCGTGGCCGTGACGCTCGTGTCCAGCCGTGACCGCGTGATGCCGCACGAGGACGCGGACGCCGCGATGGCGATCGAGCGCGTGTTCCGCACGCGCGGCATGGATATCCTCAACAACTCGCGAGCCGCGGCGGTGCGCCGTGTCGGCGACGGCGTCGAGGTGACGCTCGTCGACGGTCGGGTCGTCACCGGTTCGCATGCATTGATGGCGGTCGGCTCGGTGCCGAATACGGCTGGGCTCGGCCTCGCGGACTACGGCGTGACGGTGGATCCGGGCGGCTACGTTCACGTGGACCGCGTATCCCGGACGAACGTCCCGGGCGTGTACGCCGCCGGCGACTGTACGGGCGTCCTCCCGCTCGCCAGCGTGGCCGCGATGCAGGGCCGCATCGCGATGTGGCACGCGCTGGGCGAAGCGGTCGCGCCGCTGAGGCTGAAAACCGTTGCGGCGAACGTGTTCACCGATCCGGAGCTCGCGAACGTCGGTGTGTCGCAGGCCGAAGTGGACAGCGGGAAGGTGCCGGCTCGCCAGATCGTGCTGTCGCTGGACGGCAACGCACGCGCGAAGATGGCCGGCATCCACGATGGCTTCGTGAAGCTGTTCTGCCGGCCGGCATCTGGCCAGATCGTCGGCGGCGTCGTGGTCGCAGCGCGCGCCAGCGAGCTGATCACGCCGATCGCGATGGCGGTGGAGAACCAGTTGACCGTCGACCAGCTCGCTCACACGATCACGATCTATCCGTCGATCTCCGGCTCGATCGCCGAGGCGGCCCGTCAACTGATGCTCCACGAGGTCGGTTGATCCGGCTAACGACAAACTCGCTTGCGAAGGGCTGGCGGCCGCCCGTACCGTCGGATTGTGATCTTTGGTCTTGCTACGACGACGCCGGGAGTCCCGGCGCGCACCGTGCTGACCTGATCGACGTCATCACCAATGCCCCGGGCGATTGTCCGGGGCATTCGCGTGCCTGGCGGTCGCCCGAACCGAACGGAGACCGCCATGATTGTCAACGATCCGCCCGCACCGGCCGACCACCGACGCCTCGGCCGAGAGCTCGACATCTTCGACTCACATCCGTTGATCGGCGCCGGATTGCCGTTTTGGCAGCCGTCCGGCGCCGCCGCGCGCTTCGAGATCGAGAGCTATCTGCGCGAGCTTGAACGGCGCGCCGGCTACCAGTTCGTCTACTCACCGGTGCTCGGCAAACGCGCGCTCTACGAGCGGTCCGGCCACTTGGCGCACTTCGCGGACGACATGTTCCCGCCGATGCGCATGTCGGCTGACGACGAACTCGTGCTGCGCCCGACCATGTGTCCGCATCACGCTCTCATCTTCGGGTCGCGGCCGCGCTCCTATCGCGACCTGCCGGTGCGGATCGCGGAGATCGGCGGGCAGTATCGCGCGGAACGCAGCGGTGTGCTGGGCGGGCTCGGCCGAGTTCGCGCGATGTCGCTGAACGACGCGCACAACTTCTGCGCGTTGAGTCAGGTCCGCGACGAGATCGCCGCGGTGCTGGCCCTGATTCGCGAGGCACACCAGGCGATCGGCATCGCGAGCGCCGGCTTTCGGCTGTCACTGCGCGGTGACGGCGACAAATATGCCGGCGCGCCCGACATGTGGCGGCGCGCCGAGGCGATGCTGCGCGAAGCCCTCGATGACGCCGCCGTCGATTACGTCGAGGAGGCTGGCGAGGCAGCGTTCTACGGGCCGAAGATCGACGTACAGGTAGCCGATCCGATCGAGCGCGAGTCCAGCATCTCCACCATCCAGCTCGACTTTCACCAACCGGCGCAGTTCGCCTTGTCCTATGTGGACGCGAGCGGCGATCGGCCAATGCCGGTGATGATCCATCGAAGCCTGGTCGGGTCCATGGAGCGGCTGTTCGCGTACCTCATCGAGGCGTACCGCGGAGCGTTCCCGGTGTGGTATGCGCCGGTGCAGCTCGTCGTCGTACCGGTGTCGGACGACGAAGCCGCGGCCGCCGCCGGGGTTGCGGTCAGCGCCGCCGAGGTCGGGCTCCGCGCCGAGCTTGAGGTTCAAGGGTCGGTTGGAGCACGGGTACGGGATGCCGCGCTGCGCAAAGTTCCGTACGTGGCCGTGATCGGTGCACGCGAGGCGGCCGACGGACTCGTCGCGCTCCGCCTCCGGGACGGACGACAACTGGAGCCGATGCCGTCGGCGGCCGCGGTCGCGTTGATCGCCGGCGTGGCCGCGTCTCGATCGCAGAACCTGTTGCCCGACTAGCGTTGTCGCTGGCCGCTGTGGACAGCTCGCCGGCGCCGGCGGCGGCTGACCTGGCGTTCGAGGGGCTACATCTGGGCACATTGGCGCACCACTTTGGGTGGGTCCGTGTTGCGTATGCGTGGCCAGATGTAGCCCCGTCGACCGCAGGTCACTCCAGCCCGGCTAGGCGCCTCGGCACACAGCTACTTGATCTCACATATCACGGCGCCGGTGGCGATCACGTCACCGACCGACGCGGCGAGTCCGGCGATGGTGCCGGCCTTGTGCGCGTTCAGCGGCTGCTCCATCTTCATCGCCTCGAGCACGACGACGAGATCGCCGGCCGCGACCTGGTCGCCGTCGGCCACCGCGATCTTGACGATGGTGCCCTGCATGGGGGACGTCAGCGCGTCGCCGCTCGCGGCCGCGGCCACCTTCTTGCCAGGCGTACGCCGAGCCGCGCCCGGCCGAGCAGACCCAGCCGCACCGGCCAAGGCCGGCAGCACCACCTCGATGCGCTTGCCACCGACCTCGACCACGACGGTCTCGCGCTCCTCGTCCGCGCCGCCGACGCCCGATGCGGCCGATCGGGATCCGCTCGACACCCCACCCGCCGAGAACGGCTCGACTCCGCCGGACCATTCGGTTTCGATCCATCGTGTGTGGACGGTGAACGGCTCGGCGGTAAAGGCTGGATCGCGCACGATCCGGCGGTGGAACGGCAGAGCGGTTGCCATGCCGTCGACAACCATCTCGTCCAACACGCGCCTCGCGCGCTCCAGCGCCTCGGCACGCGTCTCACCGGTGACGATCACCTTCGCCAGCAGCGAGTCGAAGTTGCCGCCGATGACGCTGCCCGCCTCGATCCCGGTGTCGACGCGTACGCCGGGGCCGCTCGGGACGCGCAACTCGGTCACCACGCCCGGCGCGGGCAGGAAGTTGCGCCCCGGATCCTCGCCGTTGATGCGGAACTCGAACGCGTGGCCGCGTGGCGTCGGATCCTCTCGATGGCGCAGCTCCTCGCCGGCGGCAATGCGGAACTGCTCGCGTACCAAGTCGACGCCGGCCGTCTCCTCGGTGACCGGGTGCTCGACCTGAAGGCGCGTGTTCACTTCGAGGAACGAGATCGTGCCATCCGTACCGACGAGGAATTCGACGGTGCCCGCGCCGTGGTAGCCGGCACCACGGCAGATCGCCTTCGCCGATGCGTGGATCGTCGCGCGCTGCTCGTCGGTGAGGAACGGCGCCGGTGCCTCCTCGACCAACTTCTGGTGCCGGCGTTGCAGCGAGCAGTCACGGGTGCCGACCACGATCACGGTGCCGTGCTGGTCGGCGAGCACCTGCGCCTCGACGTGGCGCGGCCGATCGAGGTAGCGCTCCACGAAACACTCGCCGCGCCCGAACGCCGCCACCGCCTCGCGGACGGCGGATGAGAACAGCTCCGGGATCTCCTCCAAGGTGCGCGCCACCTTGAGCCCGCGGCCGCCACCGCCGAACGCTGCCTTGATCGCCACCGGCAGCCCGAATTCGCGCGCGAACGCGACCACTTCGTCGGCATCCGCGGCCGGTTCGGACGTGCCGGGCACGAGCGGTGCGCCGACCGATGCCGCGATGTGCCGTGCGGTGACCTTGTCGCCGAGGTCGCGGATCGCCTGCGGCGTCGGCCCGATCCAGGTCACACCCGCGTCGATGACAGCCTGCGCGAACTCCGCGTTCTCGGAGAGAAACCCATAACCCGGGTGTACGGCGTCCGCGCCGGCGCGCTGCGCAATGTCGACGAGCTTGTCGATGCGCAGGTACGTGTCGGCTGCGGTGTAGCCACCCAATGCGTAGGCCTCGTCGGCGAGCTTGACGTGCATGGCATCGCGATCGGAGTCCGCGTAGACGGCGACGCTCGCGAGGCCGGCATCGCGGCAGGCGCGGATCACTCGCACCGCGATCTCACCACGGTTGGCGATCAACACCTTGCGCATCGTCTGTCCCTCCGACCGGTACCAGCGAGTAGTCTAGTCGCCGATTTGATCTTCGCCGGGCGGTCGGATCGCGCATTAGTCAAGTTTGGCTATTACGCTTGTTCGTGTGTCGACCACCCGCATGATGATTCTCGGTCTCGTCGCTTGGATGCAGCCGGTGCACGGCTATGACGTCCGTCGCGAGCTGCTGAGTTGGAGCGCCGACGAGTGGGCGAACGTCGCGCCGGGCTCGATCTATCACGCGCTCAAGAAGCTTGCCGAGGAAGGGCTGCTCGCCGAGGTCATGAAGGAGCAGGTCGGCACCCGACCGGCGCGCACCACTTATCGGATCACCGCCAAGGGCGAGGCCGAGTTCGAGGAGCTGCTGCGCAAATACTGGTGGGAGCTTGCGCAGCCGACCGATCCGTTCCTATCCGCGATGGGATTCCTGCCCGCGTTGCCCCGCGACGAAGCGGTTGCCGCGCTGCGCAATCGGGCCCGCATGCTGCGCACCGCCGCGGAGGGCCTGCGAGCGTCGATCGGCAGCGACTGGATGCGTACCCAGAAGCCGGTGCACGTCGGCTGGATGCTCGAGCGGGCGATCGCGCTGATGGAGGCGGAGATTCCGTGGTGTGAGCGGATCGCCGGGCTCGTCGAGTCGGGCGAGTCGTACTTCCCGGAGACGATGCCGCACTGGGGCGAGCGAGAGGGTGGCAGTTGACGCGACATATTCAAACTTGACCGCTCGCGACATATCGCGTTAGCCTCCGTGGCGGAGGTGGCGAGCGATGATGATCGAGACAACCGGCCTGCGGAAGTCGTTCAAGACACGTGCCGGAACGGTCGAGGCGGTGCGTGGCGTCGATCTCGGCGTGGACAAGGGCGAGATCTTCGGCTTCCTCGGGCCGAACGGTGCGGGGAAGACGACCACGCTGCGCATGCTTGCCACGCTTATCGAGCCGGATGGCGGCAACGCGACGATCGCGGGCGTCAACCTGCGGACCCGCCCCGGTGACGTACGACGCCGGATCGGCTACGTGGCACAGGGCGGCAGCACGTGGGACGAGGTGACCGCGCGCGAGGAACTCGTGCTCCAGTCCCGGCTGTACGGCGTCGCCAAGCCGGAGGCGCAAAGGCAGGCCGCACGCGCCATCGAGGCGTTTCAGCTCAGCGACTTCGCTGACCGCAAATGCAAGACGTATTCGGGCGGTCAACGACGGCGCGTCGACATGGCGCTCGGCATCATTCACCAGCCGCAGGTCGTGTTCCTGGACGAGCCGACCACCGGACTCGATCCGCAGTCGCGCGCTCATATGTGGGGTGAGGTACGCCGACTGCGCGACGAGGGCATGACGGTGTTCCTGACGACGCACTACCTCGAAGAGGCCGATGCGTTGTGCGACCGGATCTCGATCATGGACGGTGGCTTGATCGTCGCGGAAGGCACCGCCGAAGAACTCAAGCAGGAGATTTCTGGAGACGTCGTCACGCTCGGTCTCACGGCCGACGTGGCAGACAAGGCGCGCACCCTGCTCGACGTGGAGAGCTACACCCGCCGCAGCGAGATGGCCGAGCACGGCGTACGGCTGTTCGTCGACGCTGGCGCCACCTCGATCCCGCACATGCTGCGGTCGCTGGACGGTGTCGGCATCGAACCGACCTCGATCGAGCTGCATCGCCCGAGCCTCGACGACGTATTCCTCGCCAAGACCGGCCGATCACTGCGCGAGTCCTGACGCCGGCACCCGCGACCGCAGAAGGAGACACCATGAAGCTCGCCCGCGACACGTGGCTGCTGTTCCAGCGCCAGTTCATGCTCGTGCTGCGCAACCCGGTCTGGCTGATCGTCGGCATCATCCAGCCGCTGTACTACCTGTTCCTGTTCGGCCCGCTGCTCAAGCCGGCGCTCCGTCCGGCACTGCAGGCGCAGGGCACGCCAGATCCGTCCTCGGGCGACGTGTACCGCTTCTTCGTCCCCGGTGTCCTCGTGCAGCTGGCCATCTTCGGCACGTTCTTCGTCGGCTTCGCACTGATCAGCGAGCTGCGCGCCGGCGTCATCGAGCGCACACGAGTCACGCCGGTTAGCCGCCTCGCGATGCTACTGGGCCGATCGCTTCGCGATGTCGTGACGCTGCTGTTCCAATGTGCCCTGATCACCGTGCTCGCCATCCCGCTTGGCCTGACCGCGAACCTCGGCAACGTGCTGCTCGCGTTCGCGTTGCTCGGGCTCATCGCGCTGATGCTGTCGTCGCTGTCCTACGCGACCGCGCTGAAGCTCCGCAGCGAGGACGCCCTGGCGCCGTTGCTGAACACGGTCGGAATCCCGATCCTGCTGCTCTCCGGCATTCTGCTGCCACTGCAGTATGCGAAGGGCTGGCTGCAGCACGTGGCGCAGTTCAACCCGTTCTCGTGGGCGACCGACGGCGCGCGTGCGCTGTTCGCCGGCGATCCGAGCAACCCGAACGTGTGGAAGGCGCTCGTGATCCTCGGCGGTCTCACAGTGCTGTCGATCTACTGGGCCGCGCGGTCATTCGCGAAGAGCGTGCGCTGACCCGTACCCACGAAGGTCGTGGGTTTAGTTCTTGCGGGCCAGCGTCACGCCATCCGCGATCGGGACGATCATCGACGTGACGCGCTTGTCGGCGGTGACGATGTCGTTGAATTCGGCCATCGTGGCATCGTCGGCATTCGCAGGGGGGAGCACGATGCGGCCACCGCGGAGCACGTTGTCGATGAGAATGACGCCACCGGCGCGCATGCGCGGCACGATCTCCGCCCAGTAGTCCGGATATCCGGTCTTGTCGGCGTCGATGAACGCGAGGTCGACATGCGGATCGGTGGGCATCGCACGCAGCGTCTCGAGCGCCGGACCGATGCGCAGGTCGATCCGGTCGGCGAGACCGGCGCGGGCCCAGTAGCGCTGGGCGATGTTCGTGTATTCCTCCGAGATGTCACAGCAGACCAACGTGCCACCCGGCGCCAGGCCCCGGGCGATGGCGAGGGCAGACAACCCGGTGAAGGTGCCGATCTCGACCGCCTTGTGCACGCCGATCATCTGCGTCATCAATGTCATGAACGGCGCCTGTTCCGGCGCGATCTGCAGTTGCGCGACATCCGGGAGCTTGGTTTGGGTCTCCTCGATGAGTTCGGCGACCAGTGGATCCGGCGCCGCACTGTGCGCGACGACGTACGCGTGAAGTTCGTCCGATAGCCCGATCGTCTTCTTACTCATGCCAGTCACGTTAGCCGGCTGCGGATTACGGCACCCGGCGGATCACGCCGTTGAGCCCGGACCGGCAGCCGTGGTACGTGGGCCGGCGACGGTCCCGGCGCCCCGCCAGAGGTCGGTGATGCGCACCCCAAGCTCGGCGAGCATCGTCCGCAGCAGCGGGAGGGACAGGCCGATGACGTTGCCGTGGTCGCCTTCGATGCCGGCGATGAACGGTGCGCCGAGTCCGTCGATCGTGAAGGCTCCAGCGACGGCCAGCGGTTCGCCGTCGGCGACGTACGCCTCGATCTCGGCGTCGTCCACGTTCGCGAAGTGCACAGTGGTCGCGGCGGCACCGTCGATCCGGCGGCCGGCGGCCATGTCGATCAGGCAGTGACCGGTGTGCAACACGCCCTTGCCGCCGCGCATCGCCCGCCACCGCCGCGTCGCCTCGTCGGCGTCGGCCGGCTTGCCGAGGATCTCGCCGTCGAAGTGGAGCACGGAATCGCAGCCGAGCACGAGTAGACGGTCGCCGGCTCGGGCGGCCCCGTCCACGCGGAGTCGGTGCGCAACGGCCTCCGCCTTCATGCGTGCGAGCACGACACAAAGGACCTCCGGCCGGGTGGCCTCCACGGTGGACTCATCGACTCCGCTCACCACGGCGTCGGCGTCGATGCCCGCGGCGGCCAGCAACCGCCGACGGGCGGGGCTGGCCGACGCGAGCACCAGACGCGGATTCACGCCGGGAGTCTAGCCGTGGGCAGGAAGTAGACGGGCAGGGATTAGACAGGCAGGGATTAGCCGGGCAGGAACTAGACGGGCACGACCTATGCGGGCGCCTCGGCGCTCGCGTCCGCGCCGGTGCGTGGCTTCGGGGCGCTTCCGCCCTCGGCGTCCTGACTGATCGCACCGGTACGCGTGCCGATCTGCGTCATCAGGTGGTAGATCACGATGGTCGCCACGGCGCCGATCGCGATGCCGGTGAACGTCAGGTCGCCGATCGTCCACGTGAAGTTCGCGATGCCGATCACCAAGCCGACCGCGGCCGTGATGAGGTTCGCGGAGTTGGTGAAGTCGACCCGGTTCTGCACCCAGATGCGTGCACCGAGGATGCCGATCATGCCGTACAGCACCGTGGTGGCGCCGCCGAGTACGCCGACCGGCACCGTGTTGATCACCTGCCCCACCTTCGGCGACAGGCCCAGCAGGATGGCGAACGCACCGGCACACCAGTACGCCGCCGTCGAGTACACCTTTGATGCCGCCATCACACCGATGTTTTCGGCGTACGTTGTCGTACCCGAGCCGCCGCCCACGCCGGCGACCACGGTCGCGAGACCGTCACCGATGAACGCGCGACCCATCACGTGGTCCAGCGATCGGCCGGTCATCGTGGCAACCGCCTTGACGTGTCCGACGTTCTCCGCGATCAGCACGAGAACGACCGGGATGAACACCGCCATCACGCTGCCCTCGAAGTGTGGCGTGGTGAAGTCGGGCAGGCCGACCCAGTGCGCCGCCTTCACCGACGCGAAGTCGATGTCGCCACGGATCACCGCGACGACGTACCCGACGATCGCCCCGAGCAGGATCGCGAGCCGGCCGATGAGACCGCGGAACGCCACCATGCACAGGATGATCGCGGCGAGCGTGATGGTGGCGGTGACCGGCTGCGCCTTGTAGTTGTTCCACGCGGCCGGTGCCAGGTTCAGGCCGATGAGCGCGACGATCGTACCCGTCACGACGGACGGCATGAGGACCTCAATCCAGCGGGTACCCGAGAACGTCACGATCAGGCCGACGATCGCGAAAAGCGCACCGACCAAGACGATGCCGCCGAGCGCGGAGCTTGCGCCATGGCTGGCGGTCGCGGCGACCACCGGGGCGATGAAGGCGAAGCTGGAACCGAGGTAGCTCGGCAGCCGGTTGCCCGTGATGATCAGGAAGAGCAGTGTGCCGATGCCGGAGAAGAACAACGTGGTGGCCGGCGGGAAATGCGTCAGCAGCGGGACCAGGAACGTCGCGCCGAACATCGCAAGCACGTGCTGCAGGCCGATCCCGACGGTACGCGGCCAGGTCAGCCGCTCATCCGGGGCGACGACCTCGCCCGGCGCGATGGACTTGCCGTCACCGTGTAGTCGCCAGCTGAGGTTGACCATCTTGTCCTCCACTGTGGCCTTATGCCCGGCGTTGGCCGCCGGTTTCGCGGCAGCGTAGCGAGTCTCACAGCAGACGTAAAGGAAGTCGGTGGCGCGCCGCCTGAGATGGCCTTTTGTGTGGCAGCGCTAGTGTGCTGGCATGTCGCGCCGGGCCATCGCGATCGTCGGCGTTCGTTGATCCGCCGACCACGGCCACCTCACGTCGATGATCCACTATATGGTGGAATTGTTGTCGCTATCTGGTCGAAATTCCACTTTATAGTGGATCATGGGCGGTTCAGGATCGACGCCGAGGGTGGAGGCGGCGCCGCCAACAGCACGGTCGCGGACGGCGCGTCGCGAGCGCGGCTAGTGCGTGTGCGCCCAGGCGCCGGGGCCCGGCGCGGGCAAGCGGCCAGCACGAGGCGCGGCACTCGCGCGCCAGCGCGACGGACGCGGCCGAGCGGCGCCGCCAGCAGCCGCCGCCGCGAGCGCCGCCAGCGCCGCTCGGTGTCGCGACCACAGCACGCCGACGATCGCGGCGAGCTCCTCGTCGGTCGGCGCACCGCGTACGACGCGGAACGTCGGCTCCTCGTCCATCGGACCCCCACTCACAACGGGATGTTGCCGTGCTTCTTCGGCGGCAGGCTGTCCCGCTTGTTCCGCAGCAGCCGCAGGCCGCGCACGATCTGCGAACGAGTCTCGGCCGGCCGGATCACCGAGTCGACGTAGCCGCGCTCGGCCGCGACGTACGGGTTGGCAAACGCGTCCTCGTATTCCTCGATCAGATCGGCGCGCATCGTCGCGCCCGCCTCCGGCCCACCGGACTTCGTCGCGTCCTGCAGTTCCGATCTATAGAGGATGTTCACCGCGCCCTGCGCACCCATCACCGCGATCTGCGCCGTCGGCCACGCGAAGTTCAGGTCGGCGCCCATGTGCTTGGAGCCCATCACGTCGTAGGCACCGCCGTACGACTTCCGTGTGATCACGGTAATCTTCGGAACCGTGGCTTCGGCGTACGCGTAAATCAGCTTGGCGCCGCGCCGGATGATGCCGTCCCATTCCTGGTCGGTGCCGGGCAGGAAGCCCGGCACGTCGACGAACGTCAACACCGGGATGTTGAAGGCGTCGCAGGTGCGCACGAAGCGTGCCGCCTTCTCCGATGCGTTGATGTCCAGGCAGCCGGCCAGGTGTAGCGGCTGGTTCGCGACCACGCCGACCGGGTGCCCCTCGACGCGGCCGAAGCCGACCACGATGTTCTGCGCGAA
>DATFRR010000049.1:0-12057 GCA_035263025.1 Micromonosporaceae bacterium | reverse complement strand
CGGCGCGCAGGAACTTGTTGCCGATCCGGCCGTCGTATCCGATCGCCCGCGAGAGCTGCGTCACGTCCGCGCCGGCCGCTTCGCACACCTCGGCCATCGTGTTGATGAACGAAATCTTGGTGGCCAGGAACGCGTTGGCCGCCACCTTCACCAACTCCGCGGTCGCGAAGTCGGTGATAACGACCGGCACCTCGCGGTCCTCCGTGGCGGCGAGGTCGAACGTGCCCTTGTGCGCCGCGTAGAGCATGTCGCGCGCCCACTTCGACTTCACGCCGAAGATCACCCGGTTCGGCCGCAGCACGTCCTCGACGGCGACGCCCTCCTGAAGGAACTCCGGTGTCCACGCCACCTCGACCTCGAGGTCGGGGCTGGAGTGGCGCGCGACCAGCTGCTCAACCCACTCAGCGGTGCCGACCGGCACGGTGGACTTGCCGACGATCAGCGCCTTGCGCGTCAGGTGCGGCGTGAGCATCGTCACTGCGTTCTCGACGTAGCTCAGGTCGGCCGCCACGCCGTCCGCCCGCTGTGGTGTGCCAACGCAGATGAAGTGCACGTCGCCGAAGTCGGCCGCCTCGGCGAAGTCGGTGGTGAACCGCAACCGCCCACTGGCCAGGTTCTTGCGCAACAGGTCGTCCAGACCCGGCTCGTGCACGAACACCTCGCCGGCGGCAAGTTTGGCGATCTTGTCGACGTCGACGTCGACGCCGAGGACCTCATAGCCGAGTTCTGCGTAACAGATCGCGTACGTCGAGCCGAGATAGCCGGTGCCGAGGAACGTCAGCCGGGGGCGCCGGTTGCCGGACGGCGGCACGGGCGGTGCCTGCAGAGGGTTGCTCGAGAACGCGATGGTCACCCAGGTCCTCCGTCACAATCGGCCCGTTTAGCCGACTTTAGGTTGGTTCGTCGGCAGCTCGTCAACCATGCGCGACGCCCATCGGACAGATGCACCGTCGGACTGAGGGGCGACCCGCGACGTTCGGCGAGAATAGTACGCATACGCCGCAGGGGAAATGGTAGGCGAGTGCCGCAGCGTTCGCTGCCGAACCCTACCCGCCAGTAAGCTTCGTCGTCGACCGGCGGTCGCCGGTTGACCCAAATCCACGGGTACGGCGAGATGCCAAGATTACGCAGATCTACGAGGGTACGAACCAGGTGCAGCGCATCGTGATGGCACGGCACCTGCCGCCGCGGCGACGTAGCCGCGAGTTATCCACAGGTCCGAACGCGACGGTTGTCCGCGCTCGCCGGCGTGTAGAAGACTGCGACGGTAATCGATCTTCTGCCTGACCAGCGGAGCGTGATCAGATGCCTGACCGGGGCCAGGATCTCGGCGCCGACCTCTACCACCTGTGGCTTGCCGGCAAGCAGGACCTGCCGTCGGTCGCCGATCAGTATGGGGCGGCGGCCGAGTCCGTCGAGGACACCGGATACGTCGCCGCGGTGATGTGGCGACCGTCCCGGTTCGGCGGCGACAACTACGGACCGGTGTTTCGCAGTTGGACGGCGTTGCGGGACGAGTTCCAGACCATCCTCGCGGATACCGCGACGAATCTGACGCTCACCGGAACGGCGCTGTGCCTCGCCGCGAACGAATACGCCAAATCCGACAAGAACGCGGCCGCCGAGATGCATCGTCTGATGCGAGTGGACGGCGGTGCGGCAACGGCGTATTCCTCGGGTCCGGACGCCTCGCAGCGAGGCCCGCGATGAGCTTCGACAACTTGATGGCCGAGGCCGCCGAGATCCAACAAAGCGCAATCCACTATCAAGTGCAACGCGGGGTGGCCGAGGCCGGCCGAGCCGCCGGATACGCCATCAAAGGCCTGACCGAACAGGCCGAGAAGGACTTCGCCGACATACCCGGTCTGTTCGAGCCGTTCAGCATGATGCCGGATCCGGCCGCGTATGGACCACTCATCCACGACATGGGCACGGCGATGCGCTTCCTGTCGACCGGGCAGGACAACAAGGATCCGGTCGACGGGCTCCCGTTCCCGGCAAATCCGGTGATGGATCGGCTGCCCGGCACGGAGACCTACATCGAGAATTGGACCGGCCGCGCGGCCGAAGACTTCAAACGCAACTTCATCGACCCGTTCCCGGCGTTGCTGAGCAACCAATTCCTGCTCGGGTCGGTGCTCAAGGGCGGCCTCGCGGCGCACGCGGAAGTGTGGCGGCGCGCACGAAACGACATCGACAAGATCGCCACCGACACCCTTGCCGCGCTGGACCATATGAACGACTGCGGGTCGAACGACTGGTCGATGTTCTTCACCGTGGTGGGTGCGGTGGTGAGCATCGCGGCCGTACCGGTGACGGACGGTGCATCGCTCTACGGCCTCGCGTTCGTCGGTGCCGCGGCGTCCGTCGCGAGTTCGGCCTCCGGCGGCGGTGGTGGCGCGGAGCGCCGGTTCAGCGGCGAGACGGCCGGTGCGGTGATATCGCAGATGCGGCAGGCGATCTCGATGCTGGCCGACGACATCACCGGCCAGGAACGCAAGATTGCCACCGCAATGACCGACTCGTACGCGACGGTACGCGGCAGTCATTCGGCGTTCGTATCCAACCGGCCGCTGCTGGCCGGCGCGAACGCGGGCAACGTCACCACCGACGCATTCCTGGGCTACTCGACGTGAGCGGAGGCTGGACGTGGGCATCCTCGCCGATCGGTTGGACCGGATGCAGGTGCGGGTGGTCTCGCCGGACGGACACATCAGCGCACTGCTGCACAATCGCTCCGAGGTGGTGATCGCGTTCCAGCCGGGCAGCTATGCGCGGTACAGCGAGCATGCCGTCTCCGATCAGCTGTCCGCCGTCGCACGGCTGCTGTGGGCGGGCCGCACGCGCGAATACTTCGCGGCGCTCAGCGAGGCGTTCGGCACTCCGATCGCGGGTGAATCGCCTGCGATCGGCGAGCGGGATCGCCGATACCGCGCGGCGCGCGACGAACTGATCGCCGAGGGCGTCTCCTCCGATGGCCTGGTCTACGTAGGCGCTCAGGGCATGCGTGTCTTCGTGGTTAAGATCGCCGACGGCACGCTGCGGACCTTGGGTGAGGGGGAGTTCGCCGCGAGCGTCCGCGAGGCCTCGTACGCGATGATCACCGATCAATTCGCGAAGATCCGGATGCTCAAGGATTCCTGCTTCGCCGGCGAGGCGTGAGATGTCTGGGATCCCGCGTGATCGCCGTGATGTCGCAGGCTGTACACGACGTGGATCGCTGCGGCAGGATCGCAGACGTGGACGCACCCAGCCGACGCGCCGTGCGGGTCCTCCTCGTCGAAGATGACGCGGGGGACGCGTTCCTGGTCGGTGAACTCCTGGCCGAGGTCGACGCGCCGGTCGACCTGTCGGTGGTGTCCACGATCGCCGAGGCGACATCCGCGGTCGGGACGGTCGACTGCGTGCTGCTCGACCTCGACCTTCCCGACGCGTCCGGTCTCGACGCACTCAGCACGCTGCTGTCCGCCCGTCCGCACGTGGCGGTGTGCGTGCTCACCGGACTCGCCGAGGAGAAGCTGGGCGCGGACGCACTCGCGCACGGCGCGCAGGACTATCTCGTCAAAGGTCGGGTCGACGGCGTGGTGCTCGAACGGGCCATTCGCTACGCCGTCGAGCGTCGTCGCGCCGAGGACGGCGCACTGCGACTGCGCGAGGCGGAGTTGCGCACCGCGGAGTCGTCGCGGCTGGAACGCGGCTTGCTGCCGCACCCGCTCGTCGACGAGGTGGACGTTGGCCTTCGCGCGTTCTATCGGGCCGGGCGCCACCGGGGTGTGCTCGGTGGCGACTTCCTCGACGCGGTACAGACCGGTGCCCAACGCATCTCGGTGCTCGTTGGTGATGTGTGTGGGCACGAGGCAGAGGAGGCGGCGCTCGGCGTCGAACTCCGCGTTGCGTGGCGGGCCATGACGCTGGCCGGCGTGGACGACGACCGGGTGCTCGCCACGCTCGATCGCATTCTTGTCAACGAACGGCGTGCCGACGAGATCTTCACTACGCTCGCGATGGTCGGCGTGGATCTTGCCGCTCGTCGGGCCACCGTACGCACTGCCGGACACCCGCCGCCGGTATTCATCTCGGCCGGTTCGGTGGCGCCGATGCAAATCGCGCCGTCCGCCGCGTTGGGCCTGATGCCGGACAACCGACCCGAACCGGTGGAGGTCGCGCTGCCGGACGACGCATGGGCGATCCTCGCGTACACCGACGGGCTCATCGAGGCGCGCGAGGGCGATGACTGGGTCGGTACGGATGGCCTGTGCGACATGATCGACACGTACGTGCGTGGCGGTGGCGCGCCGGACGGCCTTCCCGAGTGGCTCGCGGCGGAGGCGGAGCGCCGCAACGGTGGGCCGCTCGCGGACGACGTCGCGATGCTTTTGGTGTCGGGCAAGGCCCGGTCATGAAGCGCCCGTCCCAGTGGTCGCTCGGCGGCCGCATCTTCGCGCTGTGCCTGCCGTTCATCGCGCTGCTGGCACTGATCGCGGTCGGCGGGGCGATCACCGCGAACCACAACAGCCGGCAGCTCGACTCGTTGCTGGGCGAGGTCGGTGTGCTGCGCACCGATACGCAGCAGCTCGAAGTTCAGATGCTCAACCAGGAAACCGGCATCCGTGGGTACGCGGTCGGCGGCACACCCGCCGATCTGCAGCCCTACACCGACGGTCTGGTGGCGCAGCGTGCTCTGATCGACGACCTGCGCGCGCACGCCGCGAACCGACCGAAGATCCGGCAGGACATCGATGACGTGTCGGAGGCCGTCGCGGCATGGCAGACGGCGGTCGCCGATCCGGTGATCAACGCCGTCGACTCGGGCGACCGCACTGCGGCGCTCGGCCTGATAAATGCCACATCCCGCGACGAGTTCGACTCGGTGCGGACTCGGTTGGCCACGCTCGAAACGGACGTCGGCGCGGTCCGGGACGTCTCCGCGGCGACGTTGCAGAACTCCAGCCGGGAGATCGTCTCGGCGCTCATCGCGTCGATCGCGGTCCTCATCGTTGCCGGCTTCGTGTTCGCCGTGCTGCTGCGCCGGATGGTACGCAATCCGGTGGCACGTTTGGCCGCAGACGTTCGTCAGGTGGCAAGCGGCGATTACAACCACACGGTCGACGGCTCCGGCCCACCGGAGGTCGCGACGCTCGGCGCCGACGTGGAGGAGATGCGCCAGCGCATCGTCGCGGATCTGCGTGTCGTACAAAACGCCAACGATGCCGTGGAGCGCGCCAACGCCGACCTGGCGCAAGCGAACTCCTGGCTGGAAGCGGCCAACACCCAGCTCGAATCCCAGGCCGCGGATCTGCAGCGGTCGAACCAGGACCTCGAACAGTTTGCCTACGTGGCGTCGCACGACCTGCAGGAGCCGCTGCGCAAGGTAGCCAGTTTCTGTCAGCTGTTGCAACGGCGGTACGCCGGCCAGCTCGACGAGCGCGCCGACCAGTACATCGCGTTCGCGGTCGACGGCGCGCACCGCATGCAGCGCCTGATCAACGATCTCCTGTCGTTCTCGCGCATCGGCCGGCTTACCAACGACTTCACGGAGGTGGATCTCGGCGGCGCGGTCACGGCCGCGGTCAACGCCGCGGATGACTCGCTCGCACGAGCCGGCGCCACTGTGGAAGCTGTCGAGCTGCCGACCGTACGCGGCGAGGAGTCGTTGATGGTGGCGCTCTTCTCGAATTTGCTCAGCAACTCGCTCAAGTTCCGTCGCGCTGACGAGCCGGTGCGGGTCCGCATCACCGCGTCCCGGTCCGGTGACGACTGGGAGATCTGCGTCCGCGACAACGGGATCGGCATCGAACCGGAATACGCAGATAAGGTGTTCGTCATCTTCCAGCGCCTGCATCCACGCGACGCCTATCCGGGCACCGGCATCGGACTCGCGATCGCGAAGCGGATCGTGGAGCACCACGGCGGCCGGATCTGGTTGGACACCGACGTTTCGGATGGCACTGCGATCTGCTTCACGATTCGCGCCGAACCGGTGGCAGCTGGGTCTCCGGACCCGGCACCGTCGACAGAGCCGGCACCGTCGACGAAGCCGGCCGCGTCGCCGGAGCCCGCTGTGTTGCCGGAGCCGGCCGGGTCGATGGAGCCGGCCACCTCGCCGGAGCCCGCTGTGTTGCCGGAGCCGGCCAACTTGCCGGAGCCGGAGCCGGTCGCGGAAGCGTCCGACGCACCCGCCGATCCCGCGGTGACACCGCCAGCGGACGACTCGACAGCACAGCCGCTGGACGCCATGCAGAGCGCGTCATGAAGGGAAGGCCGAGATGACGACCCAGCCGATCGCGCCGGGCGCCCCGGTCGAGGTGCTGCTCGTCGAGGACGATCCGGGCGACGTGCTCATGACACGCGAGGCGTTCGCCGAACACTCGGTGCGCAACCGGCTCAGCGTCGTTTCGGATGGCGCCGACGCGCTCGCGTTCGTACGCCAGCAGGGCAAGTTCGCCGACGCGGTGCGGCCCGATCTCGTGCTGCTCGACCTGAACCTGCCACGGCGCGACGGCCGGGAGGTGCTGGCCGAGATGAAGTCCGACCCGGATCTCTCGGAGATTCCGGTTGTCGTGCTGACCACCTCGTCGGCCGAAGAGGATGTACTCGCCAGCTATCGCTTGCACGCCAACGCGTACGTCACGAAGCCACCCGACTTCGAGCGGTTCATCGCGGCCGTCCGGCAGATCGACGAGTTCTTCGCCAACCTCGTGCGCCTGCCGCGTCGCGCGTAGTCGAACCGGCGCCGGCCGGTACGACGCGGCGGGCGGCGCGAGGCGGCATCCGGGTCTATTCGGAACCGGTGCTCGTCGTGTTCGTACCCGCGCGCGGGCCGGACGTTGCGGACGTCCCGGCCGCGCCGTCTCCCGGCACCGTCGCCCAGCCGGTCATCCGTGACCCGTTCGACGCGTCACCGGCGACGTCTGCGACGGTCTGCTCGATCTTTTCGAGCTGAGCCTGCTCCCGCGACTGGATCAGTCGCCGGCCGAGTTCGATGACAGCGGCGCCGGCGGCCAGCCCTGCGGCCGCAGCAGCGGCGACCCAGCGCCACGGGTGGTTACGCCGACCGGACAGCGCGTCCCGGGCGGCCGTGCCGCGGCGGTACGCCTCGTCGCGTGCCGCAAGTCCACGCTTGCGCATCGACGCGCCCTGCTTACGTGCCTGTTCACTCTGCTTGCGTACGTCGCCTCGCAGCATGGCGATGCGCGAGCGCGTGCCCTCGGCGAGGTGTTGGGTCCGGCCTGCGGCGTTGTCGACGGCGTTGGTCAGTTCGTGCCAGCCGGCGGCCGCGGTACGCTCCGCGGCTCGGCCCAAGTCCGTCAGATTGCGCGGTGTCGTGGGTGTGGACTTACGTCTCGTCACGGCGGACTCCCATCGCGAGACCTTCGCGGCCGCCTTGGTCGCGTATCGAACCGGGTGCCCGATTCGGCACTCCGACAAACGTCGACCAGCGCAGTTATCGTCGCCGGCGCGTTCGCTCAGCGTACGTCCGCCGACGGCGGCGGGAGACGGTCGCGGCGCGATTGACACGTCGCCTCGCATGGCTTGCGCCGTAAGCTCTTGCCGCCGACAGCGATCCAGCGGCCGCCGCACGGCGCCATGCCGTGCGACGTGCGCACGGTTTCGGCCCGAACCGGCGAGGGTACATCGTGCACCATGTATACCCTCCTGTGGCTTATCGCAGCGATCCTCGTGATCGGCGGCATCGTGTCGATCATTCGCGGCAGCATCCTGTGGGGCGTCGTGCTGATCGTGGTCGGTCTGCTCGTCGGACCCGGTGGCGTCAGTGTCTTCACGTAGCCGGTCCGGGCGCTGATCTGGCACGCCACGCAGGCCGGATAAGGCGCGCCGACGTCGCGCGTGGCAGGCTCGACACATGCCACGCGACGACGGGCGGGCCGAGACCACGGCGGACCTCGACTGGGCAATGCGTGTCCAGCGCTTAGAGGCCGAGGTGGCCGGGCTGCGGCGGGCAATGGCCAGCCGTGGCGCCATCGAGCAGGCGAAAGGCGTTCTCGCCGAGCGGATGGGCTGTTCACCGGAGGCCGCGTTTGCGCACCTGTCGACGCTGTCGCAACGGTCCAACGTCCGCCTCTCGGATGTCGCGGCCAGCCTGCTCGCGTCGATGAGCGAACCCACGGATCCCGCCGGAGCGGCGCCCAGCGCCGAGGACGACGCCGAAGACGAGTTGCCCGCGGACGCGCCCGATGACACCGCGCTGTCGCTCGACTTCGCGCCGGTCTACCGGGACGTGGCAACGCAGGCGCCGGCCTGTCGCGATCTCACCGATCTCGCCGAGTTGATGCTCGGCTGCGGACTCGGGCCTGATGTCGTTGCGGTGCATGAGATCGGCAACGGGGCGAACGTGCGCGGCACCGCGACCGCCGCGCGAAGCGACCCGCCACGCCAAGCGCGGGCCGGTGGCGCGACTGGCGCCGCGCGCGCGCGTGCCCGATCGCGGGCACCGGCCGCGGCAAGAGGACACCAGCAGGCCAGATCGCCGGAGAGCGAACCGACAGCGACGGAGCCGGGTCGCGGCACGGCCGCGGCGATCAGTGGGGCGGTGGCTGAAGCGCTATCGAGCGCCGCCGCCGAAGCGATGGCCACTGGCGGACCAGTATGGCGTGGCGACGGCGCGGCCTTCGGCCGCGTTGCCGCGGTTCCACTGCACGGCGTCGACGGCGCGTTCGGCGCGATCTCGCTTGGTTGGTACGCCGACGCGCAAAGCGGCACCGAGCCGTTCACCACGCGCGAACGCCGGCACCTCGGCGCGCTCGCGCCGGTCGCACAGCGCACCGCGGCGCGGCTGTGGGGACCTCCGTCCCATCCGATGTCGTCCATCCTGGACGTCGGCTACGACCCCGGCTTCCTGCTCCAGCCGGTACGTGACGACGACGGCCGTGTCGTCGACTTCGTCATCGAGTACGCCAGCGCCGACGTACCCGACATGGCCGGGCTCGCGCGCGGCGAGCAGATCGGCCGGCGGCTTCTCGACACGTACCCGCATCTCGGCAAGTCCGGCGTGTTCGATGCCTACCGGCAGGTGCTGGAGACCGGCGAGCCGTGGGCACGTGGCGCGCAGCAGGAGACCGTGGTGCTCGACGGCGCGCCGACCGTCGTCACGGTGCGGCGCCGCGCCATCCGCTACGGCGGGGGCCTGCTCGTCACATGGCATCGCGACGACGATCGGGTGCGGCGGGAGCGGCAACTGCAACGCATGGAAGCACTCGGCCACTTCGGCTGGGCGGACTGGGATCTCGCTGGCCGTCAGTCGTACTGGTCGCCCGGCATGTTCCGGATCTTCGACCGGGAACCGGCCCGCGGGCCGATCGCGTTCGCCAGCCTGGCCGATGCGGTTGGCGACGCGGAGCAGGACTCGGTCACCGCGATGGTGAACGCCGTCAACCGAGGACAGGCGGCCGGCGCCGAGTTCCGGCTGGCCGACGACGACGGCGAGCGCCATGTGCGCATCATCGCCGAGCCGGTGCCGGCCAGTGACGGTCGGGTGATCGGTGCTCTCGCGGTCGCCCAGGACCTCACCGAAACGCGGACCGCCGACGAACGGATGCTGCGCGTCGAGGCCCGACTCGCCGAGCAGCGCTTGAACCTCGCCGCGCAGCGCGACGTCACCCGAGAACTCCGGCACGTGTTGTATCCAGCGCTCATCTGCGACGTACAGACCGACAGCGTTCATATCGCGGGTCGGCACGCGGCGCCCGACGACGATCGCTACCTGCGTGGCGACTTCTGCGACGCCACATTGCTCGATGACGGCCACATCCTGTTCGCGGTCGGCGACAGCTTCGGCAGCGGTGTGCGGGCCGGTGAGGTGCTCGCCCGGCTGCTGTATCCGGCGCGTGCGCTCGGCAACGCCGGCGTACCGCCCGCCGCGCTCCTCGGCATCCTCAACGCGGACTTCCACCGTGACGACGTCCCGCCGCTAGCCAGCATGGTGGTGGGCCGTTACTGCCCGGTCGACCGTGTGGTCCGATGGGCGCAGGCTGGCCACCTGCCTCCGGTACGGCTGCTCGGCCACGGTACGCGCATGCTCGACCGACCGGACGGCCCAGCGCTCGGCCTGCTTGAGTCCGCCAACTTCGCTCAATCACGGACACCGGTGCGTGACGGCGACATGATTGTCTGGATGACCGACGGCATGGTCTTCGACCGCGCGCACCCGGACTCCGATCCGTGGCCCCAGCTGCGGCGGTCGCTGGCCGCCGCAGGCCGCGCCGCCGGACTCGACGGCGTGTTGTCGCTGTGTCGAGCTACCGATATGAACGACGAAGCCTGCATGCTCGTATTGGCCGCGTTGCCGACCGCCCGTCGTGCCGGCGCGACATGTCGATCAGTTGGCTGCGGCCGCGGCTATGAACCGTCTTCGGCCGGCGCCGCGAGCGCTGCGTCGGTCGAGTCGTAAACGACGATGACCTGGTCGATGCCGCTCAACGCGAAGAGGTCGGCGATCCGCTTGCGCGGCGCGGCGAGCGCGAACCGAGCACCGCTTGCCCGAGCCTGGCGCTGCAGCGCGACAAACGCCCCGAGTCCGGTCGAGTCGCAGAACGTGAGACCGGCGAGATCGAGGACGACATGTACGTCGGGCGCGAGTCGGTCGCCCACTGCGTCTTTGAGTACGCCTATCGTGGCGAGGTCGAGCTCGCCGGTCAGGGCGAGGACGGCAGCGCCCGGGGTTGCCTGGTGAACGTCGTGGACGTCCAGGCTGGATCGCGCATCGGTCACCGCACCGTTATAGCGCACGGTTCGTCGGTTGTCCGCCAGGTGTGGCCGCGTCCTGGCTGGGTAGAACGCACGCGTAGCCGGGCGCCGACACAGGAGGGCGTGGCGTGACATCCGCTGAGCGCGACCGCGCGGCACGGTCGTCGATGCGCCGTGCGCACCTGGAGCGCGGGCCGTGACCACCACGCTGGTCTGCCGAGTGCAGCGACGATTGCCGATCGCGGTCGTCGCGCTCTACGGCACGCTTGACCAGACGTCGGTGGCGCGTGCGATGGTCGCGATGCGCGACTGCCTCGCAGAGGCGCCGACCGTGTTGCTCGTCGACGTCTCGCACCTCGTGGTCGCTTCGCCGGCTGCACTCAGCCGGATGGTGGCGCTGGTTGGCGAGGCGCGCACCTGGCCGGGTGCACGGGTGGGGTTCTGTGGGAGTCCGGCCGCGACGGCTGCACTGCTGGCCACGTACGAGCTGAGCGAGCGGCCGGCGGTCTACCGGGACGTCGATGCTGGCGTGCTCGCGGCGCTGGACGTACCCGTGCCGCAACGCACCGCGATCGAGTTGCGTCCGGACTCGCGGGCGCCTGCCCTGGCCCGCCAGTACGTGGTGGACACGTGTACGAACTGGGGCGTGACCCGGGTGGCCAAGCTCGCGTCGCTGATCGCCTCGGAACTCGTGACCAACGCCGTGGTACATGCCCGAACGCCGGCCGTGATGGCCTTGCGGCTGACCAACGAAACGTTGGACGTCTCGGTGCGTGACAATGATCCACGCCCGATGTTCCGGCCGGTGCCCGGCTTGACCGGCGCCCACGAGAGCGAACACGGGCGTGGCCTGCTGATTCTGGACGCGATGGCGGACGGATGGGGCTCGCACTCCACCGCCGATGGGAAAGTGGTCTGGGCCACAATCTCCCTCGTACGTTAGGCGGCCGCGTGCCAGCCTTCTTGACACGGCTGGATCAACCGATAGTGTGAGAAGACGCGCTGTAATCGCGCAGGTGTTCGAGAAAACGGGCATCGGGCCGTGCTCAGCGGCGTCGCCGACAGGTCGGCTGGTGGTGCGCGCGTTTCTGCTGCGCCCAGGCTTTCGACGGGCAGACGCCACGGCACGTGGAGTCATTCATGAGTTCCCTCAGCACTGCGCCGGCGGCGTCGACCGCCCGTGCAACCGTCCGTATCCAGAGTTCGCACGACGACGTCGACGAATTCGTGGATACGCAACTCCGGACAATGTCCACAATGGATCTCGTCGATCCGGATCGAGACACCATCCGCAGCGACGTCATCTGCGCGTGCCTGCCCATGGTGCGCCGAGCGGCGGCACGGTTCGCCGGT
>DATFRR010000048.1:0-11812 GCA_035263025.1 Micromonosporaceae bacterium | reverse complement strand
CTCCCAGCCGACCTGGCTGGTGTGTGCCTGGATGCAGCGGTAGGTGTGCCCGCCGTAGGTGACCAGGGCACCGACCGCGTAGGCGTGGTTGGCCACCCAGGCCGTGGCGCCGGTCGGCGGCGGGCTGGTCGGCGGTGCCGTCGTCGGTGGTGGTGTGGTCGGCGGGGCGGTGGTCGGTGGCGGGCTGGTCGGCGGTGGCGAGGTGGTGCCGCCGCTGCACGGTCCGTTGTCGATCCACACGTCGTTGACGCCGTGGTGGGTGGCCGGGTCTTCGCCTTGCGTCCACCACTTGGCGGTGTACTGGTGGCCGTTCTCGGAGGCTTGCATTCCGCCGGTGAAGATCGCCGTTGCGGTCCACGCCGGCGCGGTGCACGCACCGGGTGGCGGCGTGGTCGGCGGCGCCGTCGGAGGCGACGTGGGTGGCGTTGCGCCGGCGAATTGCGTGGTGAACTTCGTGAAGTCCCACGCACCCTGGGCGACGCTCGAACACGTACCCGACGTGGTGCCGTTGTTGTCCGGCGGTGTGCACTGCCGGTCGCGGTTGACCGACCAGTACGTGTAGCGCGTCAGACCATGGCCGGTCGCGTAGTTCAGCACGTTCTGGAAGTCGGTCTGCGTGAACATCTCGCCGGTGTCCGACCGGCCGTTCATTTGCGACACGCCCTCGTGGTTGTAGGCGGTCGCGCTGGACCACCCGTACGTGTTCATCAGCAGCGTGTGGAACGCCTCGAGCGCCGAGATCTGCGATGCCGAGCCGTTGAATCCGCCGTCGAACGGCATGATGGCGAAGTTGGCCGGCGTGAAGCCGAGGTTCTTCGACGTGGTGAGCACGTTCTGGCCGAAGAAGCCGGTGCCGCTGGTGGTGCCGGGCACCGTGATCGACACGTACAGACCGGGATTGTTCTGCTGCAGGATCTGCGCGGCGCCGAGTTCGTTGTTGACGGCCGTGGTGTTCTCGTATTCCGGCTCTTCGAGGTCGAAGTCCATTGCCTTCAACGAGTATTTCGTCACGACCTGTTGGTAGGCGGCCGCCGTCGCGGACGGGCTGCTGCATACCTGACCGAGCTTCGTGCCGCCGAAGCCGCCGATCGACGCCGAGACGTCACCGCCGGCCGAGCGGACCGAGCTGATGACGCTCGCGACCGCCGTGTCGGACGAGACGGGTGCGGTGCCGTCCCACGTCGGCGAACATCCACCGCCGTTGGGCGCGAGGATGAACGCGAGCTCGAATGCCTTCTGGCCGCTGCCCGCCATCACCTGACTGAGGTTCGGCGGGCTGTTGTCCAGTGGCATCACGTACGGCGCGGAGCCGTACCAGTTGCTGGTGAGCGTCGCGCCGCTGGCAGGCGAGCCGACCAACGCCGCGATGGCGGCGGCGCCGCCCAACGTGACGGCGGTGGCTGCGGCCAGCGCGACGCTTCGTTGACGTCGCATGTGTGTCCTCCTCGTGCGGAACGTCTAAGACGTGTGCGGATGGACACCGGCGAGGCCCCCGCTGCCGGTACGGCCGTCGCCGCGGTCGGGGTCGGCCGCGAGTACGGTCACTAACCGTCAAGAAACTTTCTTGTTAGTTAGTAGATAGACGTATATCAGGCTCGTGCCGACGGGGCAACGGCTCGCGAGGCCAGTTCAAGGTCGGGCCACCCCACCGGTACGCCGTTCGTGGCGAGCCGCGTCGACGGGTACCCACGGTTCTAGTGGCCGCGCGCAAAATTGGCGGTCCCCCGTTGTCGATCGCGGTGAGTGGATCGGGCAGGCTTGGGTGCATGAGCGAGCCTTGGCGAGCGAATCGGAAGACTCAGCGCGTTGGTGCCTCGTGCACATTCGCAGCGAAACGAGGACGTGCATGACCGGACCGGACGGAACGTCGATCGGCGCGGACATCGAACGAGTCATCGTGACGGAGGAACAGATCCGCGACAAGATCGACGAGCTCGCTCGCAAGATCGCGGCCGACTACACACACATCGACAACGTCCTGCTGGTCTGCATCCTCAAGGGTGCCGTGATGTTCATGGCGGACTTCTCGCGGGCGCTCGGACGTGAGGGTCAGGCCGTCGAGCTCGAGTTCATCGCGATCTCGTCCTACGGTCAGCATGCGACGTCGTCCGGCGTGGTACGGATCCTCAAGGACCTCGACCGGGACATCGCCGGTCGCCACGTGATCGTGGTGGAGGACATCGTCGACTCCGGCCTGACCCTGTCGTGGCTCATGAAATATCTGGAGAGCCGGTCGGCCGCCTCGGTAGAGGTGGTCGCGCTACTCCGCAAGCCGGACGCGATCAAGGTCCAGGTGCCGGTGCGCTACGTCGGCTTCGACATCCCCAACGAGTTCGTCGTCGGCTACGGGCTCGACTTCGGGGAAAAATACCGGGAACTGCCGTTTGTCGGGATGCTAAAGCCGGAGGTCTACGCCCGCATCTGAGTAGCGGCACCCGGCCCGGGCACGGTGTCCGCGGTCACCGATTGAACGCGTGCTAGCTACCGCGCGTACCCGTGGGCGTGGTTATCGGCCGATAGTCAAGGGTCTTGACAACGTCCTGCATTCCGCCGCCAGCGTACGTGCGATGTGCCCGTTTCGTACCGGGAGGGGGCAATGCCTGACCACGATACGCACAGGCACGGTGTACCTTCGAATAGCCGAGGCTTCCCTCGTGCTGCGGCATACCAACCGGCGGCCGCCGGCGCGGATCCGCGGTGTGAGAGGCCCTCGTCGTTGAGACCGGCAGACCAGGACTCACGGATCTGGAGGAGCTGGGCGTTTCGGCGCTCCACTAACACGCATGGAACGTAGTCGTTTCTTTCGCCGGCCACTGCTCTGGGTCGTCGTCGCGGTCGGCATTGTGGTGCTGGTGAGCTGGGGGCTCTCCGGCGCGCCAAGCTATACCCAAGGCACCACCTCCGATGTGCTGACGGTGATCAACAACGACCCCGGCAACATCAAGAAGGCCACGATCGAGGACAAGGAACAGACTGTCACGCTCGATCTGGCCAACAAGGTGAAGCTCGCCGACGGTACGCAATCGAACAAGATCCAGGCGCAGTTCCCGGCCACCTCCATCGACAGCGTTTACAACCAGCTCACGAGCGCGCAGCAGAGCGGCAAGATGGACTCCGGCGCGACCGTGGATACCAAGGTCAGCAAGGACAGCGTGCTGCTGACGCTGCTGTTCAACTTCCTGCCGATCGCCGCGGTCGTCATTCTGTTGCTGTTCTTCATGTCGCAGGCGCAGGGCGGCGGCTCGCGCGTGCTCAACTTTGGCAAGTCGAAGGCGAAGCTGATCTCCAAGGACACGCCGAAGACGACGTTCGCGGACGTCGCCGGCGCGGACGAGGCGGTCGAGGAGCTTCAGGAGATCAAGGACTTCCTCCAGAACCCGGCGAAATATCAAGCCCTCGGCGCGAAAATCCCGAAGGGCGTGCTGCTGTTCGGACCGCCCGGCACGGGCAAGACGCTGCTGGCGCGAGCCGTCGCCGGTGAGGCCGGCGTTCCGTTCTACACGATCTCCGGTTCGGACTTCGTGGAGATGTTCGTCGGTGTTGGCGCGTCTCGCGTACGTGATCTGTTCCAACAGGCCAAGGAGAATGCGCCCGCGATCGTCTTCGTCGACGAGATCGACGCGGTTGGCCGCCATCGCGGTGCCGGCCTCGGCGGTGGTCACGACGAGCGCGAGCAGACCTTGAACCAGCTGCTCGTCGAGATGGATGGCTTCGACACCAAGGGCGGCGTGATCCTGATCGCCGCCACGAACCGGCCGGACATCCTTGACCCGGCGTTGTTGCGTCCGGGTCGCTTCGACCGGCAGATCGCCGTCGATACGCCGGACATGGAGGGCCGCAAGTCGATCCTCCGCGTGCACGCGAAGGGCAAGCCGTTCCAGCCGGACGTCGACCTCGACTCGGTCGCCCGCCGGACGCCGGGCTTCACCGGTGCCGACCTGGCGAACGTGATCAACGAGGCGGCACTGCTGACCGCGCGCAGCGAGCGACGGGCTATCACCAACGACTTCCTCGAGGAGTCGATCGACCGCGTGGTCGCCGGACCGGCGCGCCGAACGCGCGTGATGAGCGATCGCGAGAAGAAGATCACCGCGTACCACGAGGGTGGGCACGCCTTGGTGGCGTACGCGTTGCCGCACTCCGCGCCGGTGCACAAGGTGACGATCCTGTCCCGGGCCCGGTCGCTTGGACACACTCTGGTGCTGCCGACCGAGGACAAGTACACGCAGACGCGTGCGGAGCTGATCGATACGTTGGCGTACGCGCTCGGTGGCCGTGCCGCGGAGGAGCTCGTCTATCACGAGCCGACCACCGGTGCCGGCAACGACATCGAGAAGGCGACCGCGATCGCGCGCGCGATGATCACCGAGTACGGCATGAGTGCGAAGCTCGGTGCGGTGAAGTACGGCCAGAATGACGGCGAGCCGTTCCTCGGCCGCACGATGGGCCACCAGCGCGACTACTCCGAGTCGGTGTCGGCCGAAATCGACTCCGAGGTGCGCAGCTTGATCGAGCTGGCCCATGACGAGGCGTGGGAGATCCTCGTCGAATACCGCGACGTGTTGGACAACCTCGTCCTCGAGCTGATGGAGAAGGAGACCATCACGCAGGGGGACATGGCCCGCATCTGCGCCCGCGTCATCAAGCGGCCGCCGATCGCGCCGTTCCACACGTTCGGCAAGCGCAAGGCGTCCGACCAGCCGCCGGTGTTGACCCCGGCGGAGATCGAGGCGCTCAAGACCCGCGCCGAGGAAGACGGCGCGCAGGCCGTGCTCGGCACCACCAACTTCGAAGATGGTGGACGCTAGGGTGAGCGACGATGGCGGCGGCGGCCCCGGTGATGACCGGTCGGCGCCGCCGCCTTTCGCTCGCATCACGCGCATCGGCGCGCCGATGCCGCTCGGCGACGACGCCAGGGCAAGCGCGCCGATGCCGGTCGGCGACGACGCCAGGGCAAACGCGCCGAAGCCGGTCAGCGACGACGCGCCGGGAAGCGCGCCGCCGCTGGCCAACGGCGGCGGCGACAACCGCTCGCTGGCGGGTGGCGACACGACGTTGCTCGGCGGCGGCAGCTACCACAGCGACGGCAGCCGCGGCAGCGGCCGCGACGGCGGAAACCGGGGCAGCAACGGCAGCCGCGGCAGCCGGGGCGACGGCGACGGAGGCAGCACATCCCTCGCGGACGGCGCCGAGCTCGAGCCGATCCCGACGGGTGAGGTCGAACCGATCCCGCTCGGCGAACGGACGATTGCTCATGACGAGCAGCTCGACCAGTTGGCGGCGCGGCTGGTGAACGGGGAGCTGACGGGTCGGCCGGTCGCCGACGCGGTCGACCTCGAACGCATCGAACGGGCGGTGCGGGAGATCCTCATCGCACTCGGCGAGGACCCCGACCGCGACGGGCTCCGGCGCACGCCGGCGCGGGTCGCGCGGGCATATGCGGAGCTCTTCGCAGGCCTCCGGGTGGATCCGGCGGACGTCCTCACGACGACGTTCGAGTCGTGTCACGAGGAGTTCGTGCTCGTCCGCGACATCGAAGTGTTCTCCCTTTGCGAGCATCACCTGCTGCCGTTCCACGGCGTGGCGCACATCGGGTACATCCCAGGCGCGAACGGTCGCATCACCGGGCTGTCGAAGCTCGCCCGGCTCGTCGAGGTCTTCAGCCGACGGCCTCAGGTCCAGGAGCGCTTGACCTCACAGGTCGCCGACCTGCTGCTCAAGTCCCTCGACGCGCGCGGGGTCATTGTCGTGCTCGACTGTGAGCACCTGTGCATGGCGATGCGCGGAATCCAGAAGACCGGCGCGCGGACCGTGACGTCCGCGGTGCGCGGCTTGCTGCAAGGCGATCCGAAATCGCGCGCCGAGGCGATGAGCCTCATCATGCGCGGCTGACCGGCGCGCCGCGGCTGACCGGAATCGCCTACGGAGGCCGCTCGATCACGCCGCACGCCGCGTCCCGAACGGCGCCGCTGATGTCGTCGGCTCCGCGAGCAGTGGCACTTCGGCTTGGCCGGCAAGCCCGACCATGTCCGGCATGACCAGCGGCTCGCCGGCGGCGAGCAGAGCGGCCAGCGGGTCACCGGGCGGAAAGCCGGCATCCACCGCGCGGCTCACATCATTCGCGAGGTCGATGAACGACTTGACTTGGCGGGCGTAGTCGATCAGGAGGTTCGGCGCAGTCTCAACGATCAGGAGACCGCCGCTGAACGTGTCTTCGTCGATGCTCGACACGGTGTCGACAACCGACCGGAACGTGGCGGCCGCCGCCGTCATCGCCGCGTGTAGCAAAACTCCGGCTTCGTGATATGCGGTGGCCAACGCACCGATCTCGGCGGACGCCGCCATCAACGCCTCGGCCAGCAGATCGAGGCTGCACTGGCACGCGTCCGAGGCATGTCCGGTCCACACTGTCGGAACGCGACGATGTGCCACGCCGATCGACGTCGACTCCTCGGCCAGCATGCGCGCCACATTGCCGAACGCGTCGGCGGACTGCAGCAGGCCGGGCCAGTCGCCGACAAACGGCATGAGGAACAGTTGCAGTGGGTCGAACGGCCGGTCGATGAGACCGAGCGCAGCGGCCAACCGCGTCGCAAACCAGATCGCGTCACGAATCGTGCTTGCCACGCCGAGCAGATCGGACCAACTCGGCCGGCTCGGCAGGTCGCCGGACCGGTCGGCCACCGGCCGCAGCGCACGCGACGGCATGGTCGATTCGGCGAACAACGGGGCGGTCACGGACGACGTCTTCGTCTCGTAGGCCGGCGCAGGATCGGCCTGATCGGTCGGAAAGTCGGGCAGCGCGGCGTCCATTGCCGCGAGGTTTCGGCGGCGGGCGTCACCGTCGGCGACTGCGTACGCATCCGCGGCGGCGCGGACTCGTAGGGCGTCGGTCGACACGTAACTCGCGGCACCGCTGAGAAACCTCGAAATCGTCGCGAGGTTCGTTCGATGGCGCTGGTACATCCGGTGATATAGCACCGAGTTGTCCTGAATCACGGCATGCGTGTGCAGATAGCTCAGCGCCGCGCGGAGATCGCCGTCGCGCCGGTCGAGGAATAGGGGCAGGCCCCGCACCGCGGGAATGTTCACCTGGAACGTCACGGTCGCCTCCGCTCGCAGTGGTATGCCCGATCCATGGAACGTGGCGAGCCGTCGCGGCGACAATCCAATGTGGTGCGATGTGGAAAACTTCCGGCAAATCTGCAGCACACCGTCCACAAGCACCCTCGGCGGACGCGCCGGGAACGGCCGAGGTCAACGCCGACCGGGCCGGCCATCACACGGTGGCGAGAACGACTCCGACGATCGCGGGTACGGCACACAGCAGCGCACCGAGCAGCGCACCGGACGGCCGGTGCGCGCCAACGGAGCCGCCCGGTCCACTGGCGCCACCGCCCGACCCGCTGGCCGTGATGCCGTCGGACAGCAGCCGGAGGCAGAGCCAGCCGAGCAGCCAGCCGGCCCCGGGCGCGGCGAGCGCGCAGGCCAGAACCACGAAGGTCGCACTCGTCGAACCGCCCGCGATCGAGTTGATCTCGATCAGCGCGACGAGCGACAGCAGTGCGAACCAGCCGTAGACGACGATCGCCCGTACGCCCGGTGGACGGTTGGCGAGCGGCCCGGCCCGGCGCGGCACTGATGTCGCGGCGGTCAGCGTCGCATCCGCGGCATCGAGCGTGGTCCAGGACGTTCGCAGTGCCCCGTCGATATCGGGTCCCGTCGCCGCTCCGAGTGCTTCGATCGGAGCGAATGCGGCGACTGCCTCGGCGCGCTCGGACGGCAACGGCTCGACCGGTGGGGCGTTGCGGGTGACTCCGCTGGCCACCTCGGCGAGGCGGGACCGCTGCAGTGCGATGCGGTGCCGTACCCCAGTGAGCGTCGTCGCGGCGTCCTCCGCCGCCGCCCGCTGCGCCGCCACCGTGGCGTCCGTCTCGCGGCGTACGTCGTCGAGGTCTACGGCGGCGGCGAGATAGTCGTCCCACACGCTCACCGTGCGACACCCGCCTCGTCGGAGTCGGTCGCGCCCGGCACCCGAGCGCGTTGCGCACCGAACGCTGGGCGCTCGGCGGCCACACCCACCCGCTCGCCAGCCGTGCCGATTAGCGGACGCTCGCCGGGGGCGACGAGATTGTCCGGGTGCGCCGACCGGCGTACGAACGGAACGATCTCTTCGGTCCGGCCCTCGTGTCGATCGTGGAGAAGGGCGCGGTTGGGTCGATGCCGCCAATCGAGGTCGGGCGCACCGAGGAACCGCGCGGCGTCGCTGGTCGGCACGTTCAGCAGCACGACGCCGGCGACGTTGTCGTGCGCCGTCGCGCCGCCGGTGTCCTCCCCGAACCGCCGCAGGCCGCGCCACCACCCGAACAGGTGCACACCGCGCCCCGGACCGTCGTCGAGCACGGCACGCAGGTCGGCCGCGCCGTCCAGGCCGAAACCGAACACGTACGTGTGCGTGGCTCCGGGGTCGACGACGACGGCCTGCAGGCCAGTTGCGTCGACCAGCTCGACGTTGTGACCACTCCGCGCGAGCGCAGCGCCAAGCTCCTCGGCGATCCCGGCCGTCAGAACGCTCAGCGGAGCGAGCACGAAACGCACAAGCCCTGGCTCGCGCTGTGTCGCGAGCGACCGCGCGGCAGCGTCCAGGATGTCGGCACCGGTCTCGCTCGGCCCGATCACCGCGAGGTGCCGGCCGGGCGTGGCGTCGAGCGGGAAGCCGGCCAGCGACAGCGACACGTCCATGGCCCGGCCGACGTACGCCGTGATTCGATTTGTGGACGGAAGTCGCGACGGCAGGTGATGCGTCGCACCGCCCTCGAACACGTGCGGCGGCGCCGCGCCAGCCGGGCGGGCGAGCCACAGCCGTCGGCGCAACGTCGCCAGCGTGCGCGGCTCGGCGTGCGGATCGGGGAAGTCGACGAGACGCTCGTGCGCGCGTGCCGCGCCGCTCGGGCCGCCGAGACCACCGGCGGTGTTGACCACCGCCGTGCCCAGACGCAACGCGCCGGCCGACGAGTTGCGGACATCGAGCACGTCGGAACCGCCGGGCAGTGCGATGCGGACCGGGAATTGGCCGAAGGTGGAGTCGCGCTTCGCGGACAGCGGTTCCATCCCGCGCATCGTCTGGGTCGCGAGGATCAGATGGACCCCACACGTGCGGCCCTTACGAGCGATCGAGTCCAGCAGACTGACCGCTTGCCGCCCAATGTCGTCGTCGCCGCCCAGCAGGACGTGGAACGCGTCGATGACGCAGACGATCCGGGGCAGCGACACGGTCTCGCGCAGTTCGGCGAAGCGCGTCGCGCCAGCCTCCTCGGCCCGGGTCAGCCGGCGCGCCGTCTCGTCGTCCAGCTCGCGCAACACGGCCAGCGCGTACGCACGATCCGCCTCGATGCCGACCACCCGCGCATGCGGGATCCACGACTCGTCGGTCTCGGTCGTGGCGAACTCGCGAAACGACCCGCGGTCCGCGAGGTCGAGCAAGTAGAGCGCCAACTCGTCGGGCGAATAGCGATTGGCCAGTCCATAGAGGACGTTGACGAGCAGCGCCGTCTTGCCCGCTCCCCGGCGCCCGCCGACCAGCCAGTGCGGGGTCAGATCGGCCAGTCGAAGAGAAAGTGGTGCGTGTCCGGTGAGACCGACGGTGGTCGCCAGGCCATCCGCGGATCGCTCCTGCCACGTCCCGCTCGGCAGCAGGTCGGTCATCCGCAGGGTGGCGACGACCCGGGCCTGTTCGGCAACCATCTGGCACGCGCTACTCAGCACATCTTCGGCCGGGTCGCCGTCGATCTCGATAGGTGCGCCCAGCACGCCGTCGCGACCGTACGAGCCGGGTGGCCCGGACACCGTTGCGGTGGCGCCCTGCAGTGTCACGGTCGTGGCACGCGGCAGCGGTGTGGATCCGTCCTCCGTGGCCGGCAGTCCGGTCGCCACGATCGTGAGCCGCGCCGACGGGTCGGCCGACGCGAGCGCGGTCAGCCGTGCCACATCGGAGGGCTCGGCGTGGGCCGGCAGCCCAGCAATCGCGAAGAGCAAATGGCGACCGGCCGGTGCGGGCGTTCGTACCCACTGCTCTGCCTCGGCGATAAGCGTGCGCATGCCGCTGAGCTCGGCCGCCGGCGGCGGCATGATCCGTCCATCGAAGAGCGACCGGAACGGCGCGAACACGGTCCCGGTCGGATCGATGGCGCGCACCCGCAGCGTGCCCGGCGTCATCGAGGTCAGCAGACGCAGGACCACCGATCGCATCAACCCTTCGGTGCGCGGGTCCTGCGGCGATGCGTCGATCGCCAGGTGCCCAACACCAAGCGCTGGTACGAGAACCGGAAAGCTCGCACCCGGAAACGGCGTCGCGAGTCCGACCCGGACCGGCACCTCCGCACCCGCCTCGGTGCCGACCGGCGGCAGGGCGTCGTTTCCGTCGAGCGGAATGGAGAGCCATCGTGGCGCCACATCGGCGGCAAGCGACGCGAGCGACGCGATGATCGCTCGCTGACGCGCATCGAATCCGGCCGGCGGCACGTCCGGAGTCAGGCGGTTGAGTGCCTCGGCCGCGGCGTCGGCGGTCGCAACGGCTTGGCGGTGCAGCGCCGCGGCGCGTTCCACGCTGGCGCGAATCTTGGCCAAGCTCGACCTCCTTCGGCTGCCGCCGGTCCGTCGAGAACCTTCATCAAACCTAGTCCACCCGCGGCGTCCAAGCCGTCACCGCGACCGGTGCGTCCGGCGCCGAAATCGAGTTGTCACGCTGGCGGGCGTTCGGATCCTGGCGCGCCGTCGGCCGCTCGCCGTGGCGGTCCGACTCACTCCGCCCAGAGCAGGTAGATCGGCACTTCGCGGGTACGCGGCAATTGGCCGTGCCACGCCCAGCGATACCAGTCGAGCTCGCTACAGATGCGTACGCAGACGTCTCCATCGCTGTTCTGGTAGACCTCGGTGACGGCACGGATGTCGCGTTGCGCCCGTGCCCCGTCGGCGAGCACCACCCGACGGCCGGTCACCAGCGGTACGTCCCGCATCGGTACCGGCGCACGTCGCGGTGGCGCGTCGAGCGAAACGAGCCGGCCGAAGACATCGGATGCCTGCGCAGTGGACGGTTTCGTGGTCATAGGCACTCCGCTGCCCGCCGCCACACTCTCGGGTACCTCGATCCACACTCGATCGATCGGCACCAGCGGTGCGAAGACCTCGATCTGCTCCGCCTCGGCGCGGTACCACTCCTGCTCGGGCAGCACCGGCACGTACGTCCGGCTGGCCTGTACCACCGGCGAGTCACCACGCAGGTCCCCGCGCCAGCCGAGCCCTGGCACACCGATCACGAGGCGGCTGCCGCGTAGGTTGGACCGGCCGGCGGCGGGCACGGCGACGATCGCCGGCGGCGTGACTGGCTCGGCCGGCGCATGCCATTGCTCCGAGTTGGTCATCGCGATCCCCGAGCCGTGCGCCATTCCTGGTCCCGCAACGGTACGAGATCGATGCTGCGCGGCCGCACGCGGGCGTGGCGGCGCAGCCGTCCGGCCCGCACGCAGGCGTGGCGGCGCAGCCGTCCGGGCCGGCCGGGAGCCATTAGGGTGGCGCGTGTGCACAGCTTGCGCGACGGTATGCCGACCGAGCCGGGCCGCGGCGGCCCGGTCGGCGGCGGTCCGCTCGGCGGGGGTCCTGGGCGCCCGATCGTGATGGGCGTCCTGAACGTGACGCCGGACTCGTTCTCGGACGGCGGCCGATACCTGCGGCTTGACGACGCGCTCGCGCACGCCCGGACGATGTACGCACAAGGCGCCGCGATCGTCGACGTCGGCGGTGAGTCGACGCGTCC
>DATFRR010000047.1:0-17410 GCA_035263025.1 Micromonosporaceae bacterium | reverse complement strand
GTGTGTGAAGTCCCAAGTGTTCTGAACGATGCCCGAGCAGTTGTTCTTGTCGCGGCCGCCGGGGCAACCGCCGTTGTCGCGCTGGATTGCCCATATCGACAACGTGCCGATGCCGTTGGCCTGTGCGAAGGCGAGCAACTGCGAAGCGTCGGCGAGGTAGGTCACCTCGGTCTTCTTTGGGAAGTCGTCGATGCCGGGCAGGATCGTGTTTCCTTCCATAGCCCACAGTTGAGCCGATGTCTTTGCCGGATACAGGTTGGCGAGTTGGGCATGCAGACCTTGGGCCGCGCTAATCGCGGCCGCCCCCATCTGGGTGGTGACGTGGTCGTAGTAGTCGAAGGTCATGATGTTGACGGTGTCGACGCGTGCGTTGTTCGCGACCGCGTTCTGCAGGACGGCCAGGCCGTTGGACTCGAGTCCGGCCGGTTCGACAGGAAGCGTGTAGGAGATCTGCAACGGCCGACTCTGCGCGGTCGCCCAATCCTCCACGATCTTGATTGCCTTGTTGCGTCGATCGATGCCGGCGGTGTTAGACAGGGACTTCACCTCCACATCCATGTCGAGGCGGGTCACGTTGTACGTCGTGATCACCGATTCGTAGGCGGCGGCAATCTGGTTCACGTCGGTACAGGAGTCGGCAAGTTCGGTGCCGCCGTTGTCGGCGCTGAATCCACCAAATGACGGGATCACGTCGCCGCCGAGGGCGCGAAGACTTCCGATGTCCGACAGGTACCGGCCGGCGGACATCGTCTGGGTCGCGTCGCCGTCCCACACCGGGGTGCAGGAACCTTTCGTCGGCACCTCAACGAAGGCGAGGGTGAAATAGCGGGCACCGGACTGCTGCGCGATGGAGGTGATGCTGTCGGTTGTCCAGGTTTCGAAGTACGGCGCGTACACGTGCGCCGGTATCGGCGTCCCGATGGCGTACGCCGGCGAGGCGCTGAGCATTGCACTGCCAGTGCCGAGAACGAGGGCGGCGAGTAGGGAGAGGTAGCGCCGGGGTCGGAAGGTCATGTCAGGCTCCGCTCATTTGCCAGGCGAACGCAAGCGGCGACGTCACGGTCAGGTCCACCGCAGGTTCGGTATTTGAGTAGGACTGCACGTTGTCCTTGAATTCCGCGGCGTTGTTGAACGGCGCGTACACATCGACGCCGTTCGTGGGACAGGCGCGCATCCCTGTGACGAGGCCCTTGGTGGCACTGGCGTTAGGGCCTTCCACAGCGGCACCGGCAAGGATCGGCGTGGTTCCGTCGAGTGATCCGACGAGGTTGGCGACCTGATGCTGCAGGCAGTGGGGGAAGGTTGAGCCGTCACCGACGATCAGCGACAGACCCCAGGCGTTGGCGCCCAAGATGTTGGCCAGCCATCGGTCGGCGTCCGCGGCGTAAGTGGAGGTGCCGGTGAGGTGGTCGTACTCACGAGCCATCACGGTGAGTCCGGCGCCATGCACTGTGGTGTCGTAGGTTGCCCACGGGAACCCGAATCCGAACGGGTCGGTCGCGGACTGGGTGACCGCCTTGTCGAGCTGCTTCTTCAGGTCTGCGGTCAATGCGGCGATAGTCGTGGCCAGTCCGGGCGGGTTGCCGGCGCGGGTGATGGCGTTGGCCAGCTCGTAGTGCGCCAGGCCGCTGACGTCATAGAGATTGAGCGTGTCTGCGGCGTCGTTCGGGCCGGTCATGTACGCGTTCGCCCAGGTCGCTGCCTTCTGTAGGTAAAACGAGGGATCGGAATGCGGCAGGCCGGACGGCGGCGTGCCGGTTGCCAGTGCGAGGTTGAGTTCGGTAGCGCCGAGTTCAAGGTCGTCGCGCCACTCGGTCTCGGGATAGAAACTGAATGGAATCACGGTCAGCAGTGGTGCGGTCGGGTTGGTGTTCGCCAGGTCGAACACGTGCTCGGCCGACAGCAGGCACTTGTTCGCGTACGCCGGGTCGCTCGTGCGGTAGACCTGGTAGCACAACGCGAGAGCGGCGGCTTCACGGCCGGCAAGGTTCGGACTGATCAGGCCGCCCGGGCTGTTGGCCGGAAACACCGGCCGGTTGCGGATGTATTTGTCGGCAGAGGCCGTGCCGCCGAAGGTGTCGTCGGCCTGCGGTAGTCGCCAGATGTCGTGATCTCCGACGATCTTGGCGTTGCCTTCGCCGATACCGACCTGGTAGTAGAGCGTCCTGGTGGTGTCGTTCCACATGTTCTGGAGCCAACTCGTCCCGAACTTGGCTTCAGCGTTGAACGCTGCACCCATCTGCGTGGGGAAGTCCCGCACGCCGGCAAGCATGACGTCGACGGTGAAGCTCTCGGTTTGCACGAACTTGAGGTAGTCGCCGGCGTCCCACCAGCCCCCCGAGGCGTCCATTGTGATGCCGAGCGGTGTGAGGTCGCCGGAGAAGCTGCCCGAGGGCTTCGCATGTGGCGTCGCGTACGTCATCGCGGTGGAGTCGTTGAGGTGCCCGGGCGCCGTACGCAGCGCGGACGGGATGTAGTTCGCACCATCGCGTTCGTTTTGGTAGAACGACACGGCGTTGGCCATCGCGCCGGCGTACAAGTTCTGACCACTGTCGACCCGAAACGCTGGCGACGTCGCCGCTATCGGTCCGCTAACCGTGATGGTGTACCCGCCGCTCGTACCGACAGCGTCGAAGTCGAGCGCGTACACGTCTGGGTAGCCCGAACTCCACGATCCGAGGTTCGCGCCGATCGGCGCAGTGTAGACAGTCGTGCCGCCGGAGTTCTTGACCGTGAATGTCGCGCCGGTCTCGGCCGCCGACGCCATCAGGTACGCACGCTTTGTCGCGCTGGCGTAGCCGAGTTGATTGACTCGGACGAATGCCGACCCGGCGACGGCCTGCGCCGGCGCGCTCGGAGTGAGGACGAACGCGGCGAGGACCGCCGCTACTACCACCACGGTCCGTAAGGGATGGAAACGTATCAAGGCTGGCATCCGGGGCTCCTTCCGTGCGGCGGCGAAAGATAGTTAGATTTCCTATCTGATAGAACGCGCACAGATGCCCATGTGTCAATGCCAAATCGTGGCTGCTCCAGGCCATTTGGAAGCGTGTAATGGCAGGCGCTTCCCACGGCAGCCGGTGGTGCGGCGGGGCGGGTCAGCTCAATCACGCTGGCGAGCTCGCGCGAGCCACCGCCACACGACAGGGCCTCGTTGCATTGTTTGATCGGCGGGTATGGCGAGCCGGGGTGACTCTGCCCGTCAGATGGCTGATCCGAGTTCGGTGAATGCGGCCGCCACTCGAAGCAAGCGCGGCGCTTCAGTTGCGAGTTCATAGTGGCCGCGGCGTAGGTTCTGCACGAGTGCGATTCCGGTGATGATGATCTCGGCGCTGCGGTCAGTACGTAGCCCTCGCATCGGTCGCAGCCGGTGTTTGAGCCCGCCGTGATCCGACTCAATGCGATTGTTCGCATCCCTACACTTTGTAGTAGTCGAGACCATCGCAACCGGCAGAAGTGGCCCAGGCCTAAACCGACGGTGAATCGGCAGTGAAGATCCATATCGGACAGTCGGTCGGGACTCAGCGCGCCCTTGGCTTTGTCGCCGGCGTGGCGCTGGTGCGCTAACTCGTCTCTGGACGCAATGCGGTAGAAACGAGGCGGCTGGGTTAGATCGCTTCGACGAGTTCGGCGGCCGGGGCTGCGCACCGACCGCACCGCCCAGATCGTCATCGCCGGAATCGCGTTTGTGCAGAACGTGCGCCGCGGCCACTACGAAATCGGGATCGACACCAGCCCAGCACTTCGGGTCGCCGCAGCGTTTACCGAGTTGGCGCAAACGATCTGAGACCAAAGTCGGCGTGGCATCAGCCTGCCGACCGGTCAGGCAACGTAACAGCGCCGAGCTGCGCTCCGCCTTTTGGAATCCACCGCAGACGGCGTGTGACCGGCTCAGAAGATCGCGATTGGGTTCACCGGTGAACCGGTGGCATGCGGGACGCGCAGCGGTGCCACCATACAGTTGAACTCCCACCTGCCGAGACGTTCGCATAGCGCGGCGAGGGTGCCGAGCTCGAGGTAATCCAGCAGGAATAGGCCCATCGCGTTGATGGCCAGCACGTGGATGGGAAACCCGACTCCTTCGGTGGTGCTGGGGGCCGCGTCGCTGTTGGTGTCACAGCCGAGGACGGCGACGCGCCGTTCGCTGAGCAGTGTGGCGGTTGTCGGGTTGAGGCCGGCCTTGGCGCTGGCCGTATCCCAGGGTCCCAGTTCGGCCAGCCGGCGGTTGTGGCCGGTGCGCACGAACAGCAGGTCGCCTTCCCGGATCCGTACGCCTTCGGCGCGTTCGGTGGTAGTCAGATCGTCGATGGTGACCTGATATCCGGGCTCTAACCAAGGCACCGCACGCATCCGAGCAACGTCAAGCAGAACGCCGCGGCCTACGATGCCGTCGCTGAGTGCGCTGACGTCGCCGAGCGCCGCACCCTTCTCGTTGGCCGATGAATCGCTTGCGCCGGTGAACAACTTGCCTCGGTAGCTCACGTGGCAGAGTGCGTCGAGGTGGCTGTGGCCGTCGTTGTGGTAGTCGGTGCCGATGAAGTCCTTGATGAACTGCAGCGGCTTCGCTTCGGCGTCGGGGAGTTGAGTCATCCGGTGCTCCGCTGGTACCGGATTGTCCGGGCGCATGTCCGTGCCGACCGGGAGTGACAAACTCACCGAGACTCCCGTACGGACCAATTGGGCCGCGGCCACAACCCGGTCCGGCGTGAGGTAGTTGAGCGTGCCGCGGGCGGCAGACTGCGTGCCCCACGTGTCCCAGTTGGACACCTGTTGGAACAGCGCATCGAACTCGCGGTTCGTCAGGCTCTGCTGGGCGGCGGTCACGATGCGCGATGCCGTTTCTTGTCCGGCTGTTGCCAGTGGATCTTCGGTAGCTCTACCTGACTTGGGTCGAGTAGGTCGGCCGACCGGTGATGAGGTCGAACGTGGCATTGCGTGTTGGAACAGTTTGGCCGGGCGCCGGCGGCCAGCACAAGGTAGTCGCCGGTGATTGTGGTGCCGTCGGAGAGTGTCGCGCTTCGCCCGTCCGCCTCGACGGCGACCGCCTCCGCCTGAACCGGCACGACGCTGTCCTCGTCGCGGAACAGCTCGCTGTGCGCAAATGTCATGTCCTGGAAGTCACCACCGACGATCACGACGGGTCTGCGGGATGACCCGTGCATGAGTCCATGCTTGCCTCGGACGTGTGCCAGATGTGGGCGAACCGCCAAACCCATGCAGGCGCCCGATCCTCGTCGCCGCCTGTCTGTTGCCTGGGCCTCCGCGATCCGTGTTTGACGACCACCCATGGAGGTGAGGTCAGCGCCCGATCCGGAGCCGAACGCTGAAAGCGCCTGCGCGCGAGACGGCCCGAGGTGCAGTGCGTCGCCGGCGGGTCGGCCCGCTCGGCACGTACGCGGACCACAGCGTATGCGCATCTCGAATCGACCAGGACCGCTTTCGGGATTTGCCGGGGGCGGCCGGACGCGTCGCGGTGTGATGAATCTACGCGGCCTAGAGGAGGAGGGCAGGCGATGAGCACTAACCAGGTCCTGCTCGGCGCGGGCCTGATCCTGGTGCTTGCGGTGGGATCGCAGGTGGTGGCGAGTCGGCTGCGTATCCCTGCGCTGATTGTCATGCTGCCGGCGGGCTTCACGGCAGGCGCACTTACCACCGACGTCAATCCGCAGCATCTGCTGGGGGCGGCGTTTCAGCCGCTGGTATCGCTCGCAGTCGCGGTGATCCTCTTTGACTCCGGCGTGGCGTTGGAGTGGGGAAAGGTGCGCGGACATGCGCGGCGGGTCGTGCCTCGTCTGGTCCTTTGGGGGGTTCCGATCACGTTCGCCGTCGGGGCAGTTTTCGCCGCGTTGCTCCTCGGCATGTCGGCTGGCGCGGCTGTGATGCTCGGCGCGATCTTGGTGGTCTCCGGACCGACAGTGGTGGGTCCGTTGCTGGCCTTCGTCCGTCCGGCCGATCGTGTCCAGAGGATCTTGTCGTGGGAGGGTTCGCTGGTCGACCCGGTTGGCGCTGTCTTGGGCGCAGTGGTGTTCCACGCAGTGTTTGCGAGCACAAAAGGCGGCGTCGGCCACCCGGCGGTGCTGCTCTTGTTGTCCCTGGCGATCGGCGTGGGCGGGGCAGCGGTTGGCGTTGCGGTGCTGTGGTTGTGCTTGTGCAAGCTTGATCTCGGCGACGTGCTCGCGACCACGAGCCAGCTCGCGTGCGTCGTCGGCGTCGCCGCCGTCTGCGACGTGTTCCGCGATGAGTCGGGCCTCGTGGCGGCGCTGCTGATGGGGCTCGCCGTGGGTAACCTGCGTGCCTTTGACGTGTCGGCCCGACGCCCGTTCTTCGAAACGTTGGTGCAGCTGATCATCGGTGTGCTCTTTGTGTCCATCTCGGCCACGGTCACTCCGGCGTCGCTGCACCACCTGCTGCTGCCGACCCTCGGCCTCGTGGCCGTGCTGGTGCTGGTTACCCGCCCGGTGGTGGCCTATCTGGCCACCGTCCGTACCGGACTCAATCGAGGGGAACGCGCGTTCATCGGCTGGATGGCGCCGCGCGGCATCATCGCCGCGGCCACCGCCTCGACCTTCGCGGCGCGGCTGGTAGCCCGTCACGTGGGCGGCGCATCCAAGATATTGCCGGTTACCTTCCTGGTCATCGTCGCTACCGTGACCGTGTACGGCCTGACCGCGGTCCCGGTGGCTCGGCGGCTACGGGTAGTACGACCTGCCCGCAGCCGCCCGCTGCTCCTCGGTGGTGCTACCTGGGTGATCGACTTGGCCCGCGCCCTCCGCACCCTAGGTCTCGAGGTCCTCGCGTGGTCGTACTCCCAGAGGCAGAGCGCCGAGATCAAGCACGCAGACCTCGAACTTGCTTCCGGCGAGCATCTCGGCTCGGCCATCGCGCAGGGCGCCGACGTCGAAGGCGTCACCACGATCCTGTTGCTCACTGACGATGACGCCTTCAATGCGCTCGCCGCCACCGTCTTGATGGGCTACTCGGACTTGCCGGTCTATCGACTTCGCCCCGGCCCAGACGCCCGGACCGGCTACGTCCCAACCGAGCCCCTGTTCACTCCGGCGCTCACCCGGACGAACCTGACGGCTCGGTACAGTAGCGGCGACCGCATTGCCACGCAGCCGGCCGACGGTGCGATCCCCGCGGATGCTGAAGTGTTGTTCCTGGTCAACCGAGAAGGCAACCTACGCCCGGTAACGGCTGCGCACCCCCCGGACCCAGTTCCGGGCGACACCCTCATCATGCTGCGTCCGGGGGGAAGTGGGACGTTGCCTTGACGCAGCGGCCATTCCCGAACCTTGCCTGCGCCGGACCATGTTGAGCCGTTCGGAACTCTGCAGGACACGAACGCCTGCTCCACGCCTTGCAGGGCGAGGGATCAGATCTCGGTCGTCGCCGGAGCCCTGCCGTCTCGGACAGCAGCCTGCAGCGCCGCGTAGTCGAGTTCGTTTTGATCGGCATACTTCTCGGCAAAAATCGCGATCGCCTGATCGAACGTGTCAGAGCTGCCAAGGTAGGCGGCCAGAGCGACGCGGTCGCCCGAGCGGGCATGTGCTCGAGCGAGGGTACGTCCGCACAACCCGGCGTATGTCTTCAAGCCCTTGGGAGCCAAGTTGTCGATCGGGACGGAATACTTCCAATCCTTGAGCTGGCGTACGTAGTAGTCGCGCTTGGTTCCGTCCGGATCGGTCGCAGTGGTCCAGCCGAGGAAGATGTCGCTCTCGGCTTGCAACAGGCGTTGCCCGGCCACTACGCGCTCGCCGTGGTTGCTGTACGGGCTGCCGCCGCAGTAGCGCGCCAGGGCAGAGGTCTGAGCCTCCTTCTGCTGCAACAACAAGAGCTCAGTCCCGTCTGCGGTCGCGACAAGCGTTACCCAACAGCGGGTGCCGACGCTGCCTACGCCCACCACCTTCCGGGCAACCTGGACAAGGGCATACTGTTCGAACAGATACTTGCGGTCGGTCTGGAGGGTACGCCCGTACTGCTGCAGCATTGCCCGCACCATTTCATGCACCGCGCTTGCCCGCTTGTGGGGAAAGACCTCTTCAAGTGGTTCGATCAGCGGCGGATCAGTGTCCAGCCGCCAGTGACCGTCGTCCCTCGTGGTCAACTTTCGCAGCGCCTGCATGCTGTCGTGGGTGTGGGCCTTGGCGACCATCTTTTCAGTGGCCTTGAGCCTTTTCGACTTCATTTGGGACCGGACCCGAGCGATGGAGTCTTCCACGTCCAGGTGCGCGTACCAAACCGCGAGGAACGGCTGACCGGCGAAGGCGTGCATCGCGTTGCGGTACCCCGCAACTGCGGCGAGGATGATCTTGCGACGGGCCTTCGCACCGAACCCGTTATCCCGGCCGGCAACCGCCAAACTGGCGGCCAGTCGCTTGATGTCCCACTCGAACGGGCCCGGCAGGGTCTCATCGAAGTCATTGACGTCGAAAACCAGCCGCCGCGCCGGAGATGCGAACGCTCCGAAGTTCGACAGATGGGCATCGCCGCACAGCTGCACCGTCAGCCCGGATTTAGGCGTGTCAGCCAGATCAGCTGCCATCGGCAGCGCCGCCCCGCGGAAGTAGGCGAACGGCGAGACGAGCATGCGCCCATGCCGGACGGGCACGAGCTCCGGGACCCGAGTCTTGGCCTGCTCCATCAGCAGACCGACCGGATCTCGCGGCCGATCCGGCCCATACTCCGCGTGCGACTCTAGCGGAGCCGCCGCCCTCGCATCCCGACCGCGGGCGACCCGGTCGGCGCTACTGAGTCGCTCACCCGAACGATCCAGTTCCGGCTCCGCACGAGAAACCTCCGGCGCGGCTCTTCGTCGAGTCGCAGCCTGCGTCGTCCCAGCCATGACTACTCCTTCGCCCCCCGCCGGCGTGTTCGCGGCGCCGTTCGATGACACGCGGCGCGCGTGACGACCGAGTCCCGACCCATAAGACTCTGCCTGGTCGCGTTGACAGACCGGCGTCGTAATGCCGGTTACGTACAAGTAAACCCCAATTGGCCGATCAGGCTGAGGGTACGCCTGATGCGGGAGAAGTTGATCATCGATGGCCGCCGGGTCGCTCACCGGCCGCACGGTGTGAGCGTAGGGCGGTTCTCGGCGGCGTGCGGCGCGAAGGCAAAGCGTCGGTTCCTGAGCCGGCTCGGATCGATCGCTCCTCGCGGCCGACCTACGACCGCTGGCGGTAACTCCGTCGGTGGCAAGGCGGGGCGTGGCCGTACGACGATTTCACAGTTCGGGTACCTGCGCACACCGCCGCACGCCAGCATAGAACCATGTGGAGCCTGGCTAGCGGATGCTCACACCGGTCGCGGTCGCTTGTGACCGGGTGTGCATCGGGCACCCCGCACCGTCCGGTCAATCCGCTGCCGGCCGCGCGCAGGATGACGAAACCGTCCACCGCGGGGTCGGGGACCGTATGGTTCGCCACGGGTTCGGCAGTCAGCTCGATCGTGGTCCTCTGAGGTCGCCGTGCTTCAACTGCGGGTCTTCGGTGATGCCGACGCGTTGGCTGACCTGAGCAGCTGGCTCAAGGCATCGGCCTTAGGCGAGCACACGGTGCTGGTGCCTGCACACGACGACGTCGGCAATGCGCTCCTCATCGCCGAAGTTCCTGGCGAGTCGGCCCAGCGTGTGCTCGCACGTCTCGACGCTCTCGGAATCCAGCCGAACGAGATCGCATTGCTGCGCATCGACAACATGGGTCCGGTCCTACCCGGTGCCCGTTCGGCGTCCCTTATCTGGCCGGACATGGTGGGACTGGCCCGACGTAACTCGCGCCCGGTGTCTCGGTACCTAGTTTTCATGGCGGTGGCGGGGGTGATAGCCGGCTACGGCGTGCTGACCATCAACGACACCCTCATCGTGGGCGCCATGGCGGTCAGTCCGGATACGCTCCCGATTGTGGCCGCCTGCGTCGGAATCGTCGGCAGGCAGTGGCTGCTGGCGAGTCGATCGGTCGGCACCCTCGCGCTTGGCATGGCGGTGACCGCGATCACGGCCGGTTTGACCGCCGTCTCAGTGCGCGTCACGCACCATGCATTCCACTTTGCGGCCACGTCGCCCGGCCTGGCGGGGCTGGTCACCGTCGGCGTCGGGACGATCGGCGTGGCTCTAGCGGCTGGGGTCGCCGCGATGATTGCGTTGGAGACACGGTCGAGTTCCGCGGTCGGTGTCGCGATTTCCGTGACGACGATTCCAGCAGCCGCATACTTCGGTGTCGCATTCGCTGAGGACGAGTACGGCAAGGCCGGTGGCGCCTTGGAGGTGCTCGGCATCAACATCGCAATGCTGCTGATCGGCGGCACCATCACGCTGCTGCTCCAGCGCTGGTTGTACAGGCGCAAGGCCCGGCCGTCGTCCACCGTCAACCACGGCGCATAAACCGGGCGCCAATGTAGATGCGCGAAGCATTCATCCAGCGTCCGGGGCGGGTCGCAAGCGAGCTGAGCGGATGCGAACGTCGCGGGATGAGTCCTGAGGTCATCGCGCTCAAATCGGCAGCCTCGCGCTTGTACAGCCACTCGTAGTCTGCCAGGTGATCTTCGCGGTGCTCGCGCTCCGCATTGTCGGTTGGGAAAAGTGGGGCCGGCCGTCGGGTTGGTCGTGGTGGTAGGCGGCGGCCTCGCGGTGGCCAAGCGCAGCCCGAACCTGGGTACGCTCGCGCTGGCGCTGGCCTGCGGCGCCAGTTTCGGAATCTCCTCGTTCGCGATCAAGCTGATGACAGGGGAGACGGCGGCGCTCACACGACGGCCTCGACGGGATTGCGGTAGTCGACATTCAGCTCGCCGCCGGCGACGTCCACCAGGATTACCGCCCCTGGCAGGATGTCACCGGCCAAAAGTGCACGCCCGATCCGCGTCTCGACCTCGCGCGAGATGTACCGGCGCAGCGGCCGGGCACCGTAGACCGGGTCGAATCCTCGCTCGGCGATGAATCGGCGCGCCGGCTCGGTGATTTCGAGCGTGATCTGCCGCTCCGCGAGCCGCATCCGAAGGTCAGAGAGCATCAGGTCGACGATGTTCTCGATCTCCGCCTCGGTCAGCGGCTTGAAGAGCACGATCTCGTCGACGCGGTTCAGAAACTCGGGACGGAAGTGGCTGCGCATGTCGGCCATGACGCGTTCACGAGCAGACTCCGCGATCTCGCCGGTAGCGGCGACACCTTCGAGCAGGTACTCCGACCCGATGTTCGACGTCATGATGATGACAGTGTTCCGGAAGTCGACGGTGCGTCCCTGCGCGTCGGTGAGCCGCCCGTCGTCGAGCACCTGAAGCAGAATGTTGAAGACGTCAGCGTGCGCCTTCTCGATCTCATCGAACAGAACGACCGTGTACGGCTTGCGGCGCACCGCCTCGGTGAGCTGACCGCCCTCGTCGTACCCGACGTACCCGGGCGGCGCGCCGACGAGCCGGCTGACCGTATGCCGCTCCTGGTACTCGCTCATGTCGATGCGGACCATGTTGTCCTCGGTGTCGAAGAGCGCCCCCGCGAGCGCTTTCGCTAGTTCAGTCTTCCCGACACCGGTCGGGCCGAGGAAGATGAACGATCCGATCGGTCGCCGCGGATCCTTGATGCCCGATGCCGATCGGATGACGGCGTCGGACACGAGCTGTACGGCCTCGTCCTGCCCGACGACTCGGGCGTGGAGGATGTCCGGCAGACGCAACACCTTTGCGCGCTCGCTCTCCTGCAGCCGTGCTACTGGGATGCCGGTCCAACGCCCGACGATGCTGGCGATTTCGTCCTCCGTCACGACCTCGCGCAGGACGCGACCGGTGTGTTGCTTGACGGCGAGTTGTTCCTCCTCGGCGTGCAGGCGGCGTTCCAGTTCGGGCAATCGGCCGTGGCTCAACTCCGCCGCACGGTTCAGGTCGTAGTCACGTTCGGCTCGCTCGGCCTCGTGGCGTACCTGCTCGATCTCGCGACGTAGATCCTGCACCTTCCGCAGCGCCTGGCGCTCGGTCTCCCACTGTGCTCGCGTCGCATCGGCCTCGGCTCGCAGATCCGCAAGCTCCTCACGAAGCTCGGAGAGTCGGGCCGCGCTCGCCGGGTCATCCTCGGTGGCGAGCGCGGCCTCCTCGATCTCGAGCCGCGTCAGGCGACGCGTCAATTCGTCGAGCTCGGCCGGCATCGAGTCGATCTCGGTGCGGATCACGGCGCACGCCTCGTCTACGAGGTCAATCGCCTTGTCCGGCAGGAACCGGTCGGTGATGTACCGGTGGCTCAACGCCACCGCGGCGACCAGCGCGCTGTCCTGGATCTTCACCCCGTGGAACACCTCGAGCCGTTCGCGCAAGCCGCGAAGGATCGATATCGCGTCCTCGACCGACGGCTCGTCCACGATGATCGGTTGGAAGCGCCGCTCGAGCGCGGCGTCCTTCTCGATGTGCGTGCGGTATTCGTCGAGCGTGGTCGCGCCGATCATGTGCAGTTCGCCGCGCGCGAGCATCGGCTTGAGCATGTTCGCGGCGTCGACCGATCCTTCCGCGGCACCCGCGCCGGCGACGGTGTGCAGTTCGTCGACGAACAGAATGATGCGACCGTCGGCCGCGCGTACCTCGTTCAGGACAGCCTTGAGCCGCTCCTCGAACTCGCCGCGGTATTTCGCACCGGCGACGAGCGAACCGATGTCGAGCGCGAAGACTGTCTTGTCGCGCAACCCTTCGGGTACGTCGCCGGTCGCGATCCGCTGCGCCAGCCCTTCGACGATAGCGGTCTTGCCGACGCCAGGATCGCCGATCAGCACCGGGTTGTTCTTCGTCTTACGTGACAGGATCTGCGTCACGCGCCGGATCTCACCGTCGCGACCGACGACCGGATCGAGTCGGCCCTGGTATGCGTCGGCGACAAGGTCGCGGCCGTACTTGTCGAGCGCCTCGTACGCCGCTTCGGGCATCGCCGACGAGACGCGCTGGTTCCCGCGCACCGCGGTCAGGGCGGACAGGAACGACTCGCGCGTGATGCCGTACTCACGCAGCGTCCGGCCGGCCTGTGTGTCGATGCCTTCGCCGATGAGCGCCAGCAGCAGATGCTCGACGGAGACATAGTCGTCCTTGAGCCGCTTCGCCTCGGCCTCGGCGCTGTCCAGGAGCCGTCCGAATCGCTGGGTCACGCGGACCTCGCCGGGCGCGACGCCCGGCCCCGTGACGCGCGGCCGCTGCGCCAGTTCGGCGTCGACCGCCTTCGTCAGCGAATCGGGTTCCACGCCGGCCCGCTGCAGCAACCGTGGTGCGAGCCCGTCCGGCTGCTCCAACAGGGCGAGCAACAGATGTTCGCCATCGACGTCACTGTGATTGAACCGCAGCGCCCTGGTCTGCGCGTCGTGCAGCCCTTCCTGCGACTTCTGGGTGAGTCGGTTGAGGTCCACGCGATGCCTCCTACCTGGTCAGCGCGTCGATGCGGTCCAGAAGGTCCAGCACGACGCCGATCGCCGCGTAGTTCAGCCCAAAGCCGGCGCGCAGGCGTTGGATCCTTGCCACCCTGGCAATGTCGGTATGGGTAAACCACATTCGGCCGGCGCCGTCGGCGTGTGCGTCGAGAAGCCCGAGCGCAACCAGGCGGTGCACCATGTCGGGGTGGAGTCCGGACGCGACCGCGAACGCGTTGACGTCCATGCCGGCGGCCGCGGACTGCACCCGGACGATCGCGAACGTCTGCGTCATCGCGCACTCCTCGGCTCAAAGGTGGACGTCTCGGCGAGTTGCTCGAACAGGCGGCGTTCCTCGTCGGACAGTTTCGGCGGCACCGTCACGCGTATCTCCGCGTACAAGTCGCCCGCCGTGCCCCTCGGGTTGGGGATGCCCTGTCCGCGGAGGCGCAGCCGGCGTCCGCCGGATGTGCCGGGCGGCACGGTCAGCGTTTTGTCCCCGGTCGGTGTAGGCACCGGCACCTTCGCGCCGAGCGCAGCTTCCCAAGGCGTCACACGCAGGGTCGTGGTGACGTCGCGGCCATCGACGCGATAGCGCCGATCCGGCCTGATGCGTACGACCAGGTAAAGGTCGCCCGCAGCCGCGCCATCGCTGCCGTGGCCGCCCTGCCCGGCAAGCCGAATGCGCTGCCCATCAACGACGCCCGCCGGGATCGTCACGTCGAGCCGCCGCGTGCCGCTGACTCCGGACAGCGTGACGCTGCGCGGACCGCCACGGTATGCCTCCTCCAGCGACAGGTCGATGTGCGCCTCCTGGTCGGCGCCGGGAATCGGTCCCCAACCGCCGGCCCGCCCGGTGAACATGCCGCCGAACAAATCCTCGAGGTCGATGTCGTCGCCCTCCGTGCCGAACCAGACGCTCTCATCGCCAGGTCCGGCGCCACGCCCACCCGGTCCGGCGCCGCCGGGCCAACCGCCGGACCGGCCGCGCCGGCCCGCCCCGGCGCCGGCGCGCTGCCGGCCTCTCACGTACTCCTCGGCGCCCTCGGGTACGCCGCGGAAGTCGGCACCGAACGCGTCGTATCGCCGTCGCTTTCCCGGGTCGGACAGCACCTCATACGCCTCGCCGATCTCCTTGAACCGGTCTTCGGCGGCCGGATCTTTGTTGACATCTGGGTGGAACTGGCGGGCGAGCTGTCGGTACGCGCGCTGGATGTCGGCGGCGGTCGCATCGCGAGGCACGCCGAGCACTTCGTAGAAATCGCGGCTACTCGCCATCGTCGACTCCGGCCGCCACAAGTACTGAGGCAGGACGCAATTGGTGGTCACCGTTCCCGTATCCGGGCCGTACCACCTGAACGATCGTGCCGGGCGTTGCCGCCGGGTCGCGAACCACGCCGATCGCCTCGTGGCGCATCGGATCGAACGGCTCGCCGACGTCGTCGTGCCGCGAATACCCCAAACTAGCCAACACGTCCGTCGCCTGATCACGCACCGCACGGACGCCATCGACGATGGTGGCCGGATCGGCGTCGGCGTGCTCCAGTGCGAGATCAAGGTTGTCGACGATCGGCAGCAGAGCCGCCGTCACGCGGCCGCGTTCGTCCGCTCGCTGGCTCGACGCGTCGCGTGCGGCGCGCTTGCGGACATTGTCGAGATCCGCCGCCGCGCGGCGCCAGCGGTCCTCCAACTCGGCGATCTGCCCGCGCATCGCCTCGATGGTGGCCTGGACGTCGGCTACCGGAAGCTCGTCGGCGTGTCCGTTGGCAGCCATCGGTTCATCCGCGCCATGCCGCGACGTGCCATCGCCGGTTTCGTAGACGTTGCCGGAGTCAGTCACCGCGGTCCGCCTCGCCTCCGAGTCGTGATGTCCTGCGTAGCTGCGTCGCGCGTGAATCGTTCGCCGCCGCGACGGTGCAACTCACCGCGTATAGCTGCGACGCATTCCCGGGCGGGCGCGATCGACATCGGCGCGTTTCGCACCCGCCGGGTAGCCGCCGGCGCGTTCAGCTACCGATCTCACTCCTCGCTGAAGTCGGCGTCGATTACGTCGTCGTCGCCCGCTGTGCCGTTCGCTTCGCCGCGCGGACCCGGGCCGCCAGCTCCCGGAGTACCCCCGGAATCGCCGCCCGCGGACGCTGACAGGCCCTGCCCGACCTGGATCAGCTCACTCGTCAGGGAACGCAACCGATCCAGCGGCGTCTCGTCCTTCAACGCCTGCTTCGCGTCGCCGACGAGCATCTCTGCACGGGCCTTGTCGTGAACCGCCACCGCCGAGCCCAGTTCGTCGAGGCGGCGCTGCAGCGCGTGCGTCGCGGCGTCCAGCTCGTTGCGCGCGTCGACAGTTTCGCGCAGTCGCTTGTCCTCGCCGCGGTGCGCCTCGGCGTCCTTGACCATGCGATCGACCTCGGATGTGTCGAGGTTCGAGCTCTCACTGATCGTGATGCGCTGCTCGCCGCCGGTGTCGCGGTCGCGGGCCGACACGTTCAGGATGCCGTTCGCGTCAAGGTCGAACGTGACCTCGATCTGCGGTTCGCCTCGCGGCGCCGGGCGGATGTTCTCCAACCGGAATCGGCCGAGAACGCGGTTGTCCGCCGCTCGTTCGCGCTCGCCTTGCAGGACCACGATGTCCACGCCGGGCTGATTGTCGTCCGCCGTGCTGAACACTTCGGTCCGCCGCGCCGGGATCGTCGTGTTTCGTTCGATCACCTTTGTCAGCAGTCCGCCGAGTGTTTCGACGCCGAGCGACAGCGGCGTGACGTCCAGCAGCAGGACGTCCTTGACCTCACCCTTGAGGACAGCGGCCTGGATCGCGGCGCCGACGGCGACGACCTCGTCCGGGTTGACCGTCATGTTCGGCTCTTTGCCACCGGTCAACCGGCGGACCAGAGCCTGTACGGCGGGGATGCGGGTCGAGCCCCCCACGAGGATCACCTCGTCGAGGTCGTCGGCGGTCACCTTCGCATCGGATAGCGCTTGCTCGATCGGGTCGTGACATCGCTCCACGAGATCGGCGGTCAACTGGTCGAACGTCGAGCGCATCAGCGTCGTGTTGAGGTGTTTCGGACCGGTCGCGTCGGCGGTCACGAAGGGCAGGTTGATCGACGTCTGAGTGACTGCGGACAGCTCCACCTTCGCCTTCTCGGCCGCCTCAAACAAGCGCTGCAACGCTTGTGGATCGCGCCGAAGGTCGATGCCATTCTCGTTTTGGAATGTGTCGGCGAGATGATCGACGATCCGGCGGTCGAAATCGTCGCCGCCGAGGTGCGTGTCGCCAGCGGTCGCGCGCACCTCGACGACGCCGTCGCCGACATCGAGGATGCTGACGTCGAATGTGCCGCCGCCAAGGTCGAACACGAGCACGGTCTCGTGGCCTTTCTTGTCGAGCCCGTACGCCAACGCGGCCGCCGTTGGCTCGTTGATGATCCGCAGCACCTCGAGACCGGCGATCCGGCCGGCGTCCTTCGTCGCGTGCCGCTGTGCGTCATTGAAGTACGCAGGCACCGTGATGACCGCCTCGGTCACGCGTTCACCGAGGAACTTCCCGGCGTCCTCGGCAAGCTTGCGCAGCACCAGCGCGGAGATCTCCTCCGGCGCGTACAGCTTGTCACGGATCTTGAAGCGAACCGCGTCCTCCGGTCCGGGGACGACGTCGTACGTGACCGCGTTCAGTTCGCTCTCGATCTCGTTGAAGCGCCGGCCGATGAAGCGCTTCGCGGAGTAGATGGTGGCCTTCGGGTTCAAGATCGATTGCCGGCGGGCCAGTTGGCCAACGAGACGCTCGCCCTCTTCGGTGAACGCAACGACGGACGGCGTGGTCCGCGAACCCTCGGCATTCGGGATCACGGTCGGTTGGCCGCCTTCCACGGCAGCGATCACCGAGTTCGTCGTTCCAAGATCGATACCGGCGGCTCTGGCCATGGCAACTCCCACCCCGGGTCGGGGCCCGTCGGGCGGTCACGTCGCGGTGCGGAACTGGTGCTGCGAGGCATACGCCGTTCGACTGCGGCGCGGGCCCGAATTCGCTTCAGCGACCGTGGCCG
>DATFRR010000046.1:0-7585 GCA_035263025.1 Micromonosporaceae bacterium | reverse complement strand
CTGCGTCAGTTGGACGCGATCTACCAGGGCAAGCTCACGACTGTTGCGTCGAACGCGTACGAGATCCAGGTGGCCGTCCTCGAGGCGGACCTCGTGATCGGCGCGGTCCTCGTACCGGGTGCGAAGGCGCCGAAGCTCGTCTCGAACGAGTTGGTGAGCCGCATGAAGCCGGGCAGCGTGCTCGTCGACATCTCGATCGACCAGGGCGGCTGCTTCGAGGACTCGCATCCGACCACCCACGCGGATCCGGTCTATCCGGTGCACAACAGCGTGTTCTACTGCGTCGCGAACATGCCCGGCTCGGTGCCGCACACCAGCACGTACGCGCTGACGAACGTGACCCTGCCTTACGCGGTTGAGCTGGCCAACCGCGGCTGGCGCGACGCGTTGCGTGCCGACCCACCGCTCGCGCTGGGTCTCAACACGCACGACGGCCACGTCACGTACGGACCGGTCGCGGAGGCACACGGCATGGCCCATCTCGCGCTCGCCGAGGTGCTCGGCTGAGCAACGCCACGCGGCTCGCAGCCCCGGATGCGGCGGCCGGTGGGGCATCCCGACCGGCCGCCGCGCTCCGCCGCGCGATCGGTGGATACCTCGATCACCTGACGGTCGAGCGCGCGCTCGCCGCGAACACGCTTGCGGCATACCGGCGGGATCTGAACCGCTACGCCGACTGGCTCGCCGCGGCGGCCGTTCCGGACCTCGCATCCGTCACGCAGCGCCGGATCGCGGCGTTCCTCGCCACCCTTCGGGAGGGAGACCCGACGCACCCACCGCTGGCCGCCGCGTCCGCGGCGCGGGCCATGAGCGCGGTGCGCGGCCTGCACCGATTCGCGGTACGGGAGGGTCTCGCGCCCGACGATCCCAGCGTGGAGATCACGCCGCCAGTGCCGGCGAAACGGTTGCCGAAGGCGCTTTCCGTGAACGACGTGCTGAAGCTGTTGGCGGCGGCCGGCGCCGCCCCGGCCGAGCCGCTCGATGACACTGCACCGGCACACACGTCGACGGATGGATCTCGTCCGCGGGTCGTCACCGGTGACCTGTTGGCGCTGCGTGACCGAGCGCTGCTCGAGTTCCTCTACGGCACCGGCGCCCGGATCTCCGAAGCGGTCGGCCTCGATCGCGACGACGTCGACCTGCCGGATTCGTCGGTCGTGTTGCACGGCAAGGGTGGCCGGACGCGACTGGTGCCGATCGGTTCGTACGCCGCCGCCGCGCTCGACGCCTACCTGGTTCGGGCGCGTCCCGCGCTGGCGGCTGCCGGCCGTGGCACGGCCGCGACATTCCTCAACGCGCGTGGCGGTCGTCTGTCACGCCAGTCCGCGTGGACGATTCTGCGTCGCGCCGCGGACGCGGCCGGACTGGACGCGACGCGGATCTCGCCGCACACACTGCGCCACTCGTACGCGACGCACCTGCTGGACGGCGGCGCCGACGTACGCGTCGTCCAGGAACTGTTGGGCCACGCCTCGGTCACCACGACCCAGGTCTACACGCTCGTGACCGTCGAGCATCTTCGCGAGGTGTACGTGCTTGCTCACCCACGTGCTCGCGAGTGACGACGGCGCACAAAGCACGGCCAACACGCCGATTCGTCTACCGTGCCCGGGATGCCTGGTGGCGTAGAGTCTGGCACAGCGCGCGGTCCGTCACCGCAGAGATATGGGCACCTCGCGGCATAGCTACTCGGCGTGGAAGATGCCACTTCGCGGCGTCGCCACGCTTCGGCGGGTGATCAGTCTCGCTGGCGGACACGTGCCGACGGTGCCGAGGCGGCGGCGGAGGGCACAGGGGACTGATGAGTAGCATCGACGAACAGGCCGAGAGTTGGACGTCGACGCTGCGTGCCGAACAGTCCGCGATGGACCTGGGCGCTGAGCTCGGGCCGGCGGATCCGACCGCATACACATCGCGCCGCCCGATCGAGACGCCCGTCCCGCTCGATCGCCACGGACCGGCCCGCATCGTCGCCATGGCCAACCAGAAGGGCGGCGTCGGAAAGACGACAACGACCATCAACCTCGGCGCTGCGCTGGCCGAGTATGGCCGCCGAGTGTTGCTCGTCGACTTCGACCCGCAGGGCGCGCTGTCCGTCGGCCTCGGCGTGAACGCGAACAACCTGGATATGTCGATCTACAACGTCTTGATGCAGGACGACCTCACGGCGAACGACATCCTTATCAAGACCAACGTGGACGGCCTGCATCTGCTGCCCGCCAATATCGACCTGGCCGCAGCCGAGATTCAGCTGGTCAACGAGGTCGCCCGCGAGATGGCGCTCGCGCGGATGCTGCGCCCGGTGCTGAAGGACTATGACTTTGTCCTCATCGACTGCCAGCCGTCCCTTGGTCTGCTCGCGCTGAACGCACTGACTTGCGCGCACGGCGTGCTGGTGCCGCTGGAGTGCGAGTTCTTCAGCCTGCGCGGTGTGGCGTTGCTGCTGGACACCATCGACAAGGTTCGCGAGCGGCTCAACTTCGACCTCGAGCTCGAGGGCATCCTGGCCACCATGTACGACAGCCGCACGACGCACAGCCGTCAGGTGCTGCAGCGCGTGGTCGAGGCGTTCGGCGACAAGGTCTACCAGACGGTCATCACGAAGACAGTGAAGTTCCCGGAGTCGACGGTCGCCGGCGCGCCGATCACCTCCCTCGATCCGGCCTCGTCGGGGGCACGCAACTACCGCCAGCTCGCGCGCGAGGTGATTGCGCAACAGGCCGAGCGGCAACGCGGCCGTTAGCCGGCGGCGCGGTCCGTCGTAGCGCCCGGCCGGATCCGTGTAGTGGCCGAGCGCGGTCCGACACGGTGCCCGCCATCGCCGCCTGACACGCACGTCGATGCAGGTGGTGAGCTACCGTCACGGGGTGAATGTGTCCGCGGCGGAACCACGCCATGAACCGAACGAGGCGGCCATGGCGGCAGCAGCGGTCTCGGCCGTGGTTACCGGCATGGACGCGGGCTCGGACGCGCCGCCGACACCCGACAGCACGATCGCTTCAGGGGCCCATGGCGAGCCGTCGGTTTTCCGGGTCAGCCTGGCAAACTTCGACGGACCGTTCGATCTTCTGCTGCAACTGATCGCGAAGCAGAAGCTCGACGTGACCGAGGTCGCGCTGCACCGGGTGACCGACGAGTTCATCGCGTACCTCCGAGCGATGGGCGAGAACTGGGACCTCGACGAGGTCAGCGAATTCCTGGTCGTGGCGTCGACATTGCTCGACCTGAAGGCGGCTCGGCTGCTGCCCGCCGCCGCGGTGGAGGACGACGAAGATCTCGCGCTGCTCGAGGCACGCGACCTGCTGTTCGCGCGACTGTTGCAGTACAAGGCGTATAAGGAGGCGGCCGGGGTCATCGCGGGACTGGCAGCCAGCGGATCTGCGCGGTTCCCTCGGGTCGTCGGTCTCGAGGCGCAATACGCCGAAGCGCTGCCCGATCTGGTGCTCGGCATCGGGCCGCAGCGCCTCGCCGCGCTCGCGTCAAAGGCGATGACGCCGCGCCCGACGCCCGTACTGTCGACCGAACACCTTCACCTGGTACGCGTGAGCGTGCGCGAGCACGCCGCGATCTTGCGTCAGCGGCTGATCGAACTTCGTACCGCCACGTTCCGTACGCTGTCGGCCGACTGCCGGTCGACACTGGAGGTGGTGGCTCGGTTCTTGGCCTTGCTCGAGCTGTATCGCGAGAGCCTGATCGCGTTCGAGCAGATCGATCCGCTCGGCGAGTTGACCGTGCGATGGACCGGGCCAGACGACGCAGGAGCCGACCTGGACATCGACGAATACGCCGGCGCTCCGCCCGAGCAGCGCGACTCCGGCGGCGAAGAACCCGTCGGTGACCGCGCACCGGACGACGACAAGCAGGCTCAGGAGGACGGTTCGTGACACCGGAGGACGATCAAGACCGCGACTCGCTCGCCGAGCGCACAGCGGCGTGGGTGCCGCCGTGGCAGCGGCCGATGACCGCCACTGACGACGAAACCGAGCCCGCGGAAGACGGAGCCGCCGAGGCGGAAGACGGCGCAGCCGAGCCGGACGACAGAGCCATCGAGGCGGACGACGGCGTCGCCGCGCGGGAAGCGAGCGCAGTGCCAGAAAGCCTTGACACGAACGAGATCGACGGCATCACGGCCACCGAGGGCATCACGGCCACCGACGGATTAACGGACACCGACGGATTAACGGACACCGACGGCGAGGCAGAGGGGGACGGCGCCGCCGCCGATCAGGGCGATGCGGATGATGGCTCGGCACAAGTGGCCGAGCCGCCCGTGGCCGAACGCGAACCGCTGTCGTCTGCCGAGCTCGGCGCCGCGATCGAGGCGATCCTGCTCGTCGTGGACGAACCGGTGACCGACGAGCAGCTGGCGAGCGTGCTCGATCTGCCGACCGCACACGTGACGCAACGGCTCGAGGAGCTCGCGGCGGAGTACACCGCCGCGGCACGGGGTTTCGATCTCCGGCGGGCGGCCGGCGGCTGGCGCCTCTACACGCGCGGTGACTACGCCCCCTACGTCGAGCGCTTCGTGCTCGACGGGCAGTCGGCTCGGCTGACCCAGGCCGCGTTGGAGACGCTGGCGGTGATCGCCTACCGGCAGCCCGTCACGCGGTCGCGAATCTCCGCGATCCGCGGGGTGAACTGCGACGGAGTCGTGCGTACGTTGGTGACGCGTGGCCTCGTGGAGGAGTGCGGTACGCAACCGGAGACCGGCGCGGTGCTCTACCGGACCACGAACCTCTTCCTCGAAAAGCTCGGACTCGATTCGGTCGGGGAACTGCCGCCGTTGGCGCCGTTCCTGCCCGATGACGTGGACGGCTTGACCGATGCCGATTTCTGACCGGCGGGGCGACGGTGGCGGTCGGCCGAGGCCGCCCGCGTCGGGTCGCCCGGCTGGCGGGCTTCGCTCGGATGGCACGCCTCGTCACCCGTCGCATCGCGACGCCGCGCGGCGCCGTTCCGCCGACAGCGGCCGACGATCCGGCTCGGGGGCAGGTGCCGGCACTGGCCGTACCCGCGGAAGCTCCGAAGCGGCGGCGAGCCGTCCCGCCGCGCCGTTGCCCGACGGACCTCAGCGGCTCCAGAAGGTGCTGGCCGCCGCCGGCATCGGATCGCGGCGCGCCTGCGAGGAGTTGATCGCAGCCGGACGAGTGACGGTCGACGGGCGCGTCGCCGACTTGGGCGACCGAGCCGACGCGTCGACCGCCGTGATCCACGTCGACGGCGAGCGGATCGTGACCGATTCGCGACGCGTCTACCTCGCGATCAACAAGCCCGCCGGCGTCGTTTCGACGATGGCCGACGAGAAGGGACGTGCGGCGCTGGCTGACTTCCTCGGCAACGTGCCGCAGCGTGTCTATCACGTGGGCCGGCTCGATCAGGACAGCGAAGGGCTGCTACTCCTGACGAACGACGGTTCTCTTGCGCACAAGCTGATGCATCCGTCCTACGAGGTGGCGAAGACTTATCTGGCCGAGGTGTCCGGGCCGGTGCGCGCCGCGGTGCGCCGCCAATTGCTGGACGGTGTGGAGCTCGAAGACGGGCCGGCAGCGGTCGACTCGTTCCGGGTGGTGGACTCCGTCGGCGGCCGAGCGCTCGTGGAAGTCGTGTTGCACGAGGGGCGCAAGCACATCGTCCGAAGGCTGCTCGACGAGGTCGGCCACCCGGTGCGGCGCCTGATCCGGACCGCGATCGGACCGATCAAGCTCGGCGACCTGAAGCCGGGACGGACCCGCCGGCTCGGTCGCGCCGAGGTCGCCGCGCTGTTCGCCGCGGTGGGGGAGTAGGGCCTGCGGGCGTACCAGGTTCTGCCGCCGGCCTCGGTGCGGCCCGCCCACGTGTCGGCGCACACGTTCGGCTGCCTCCGGATGCCATCATCGCCGGGAGACCCGGCATGATTGATGCGGTCGCCGCCTGGGCGCCGCTTCGACAGCTCGGAGGTACCCGTGGACGCGGACGTACGCTGCGTGGTCGCGATCGACGGCCCGTCCGGCACGGGGAAGTCGACCGTGTCGCGCCGTCTCGCCATCGCGTTGGGCGCGCGATACCTGGACACCGGTGCGATGTACCGGGCCGTCACGTGGGCGGTGCTGGATGCGGGCGTCGATCCGTCCGATGCCGTCTCGGTCGCCGAGATCACCGCGAAGATCACGCTGGACAGCGGCACCGACCCGCGCGAGCCCCATATCAGCGTCGACGGTCGGGCGGTCGATGTGGAGATCCGCGGTCCCGACGTCACGGGCGCGGTTTCCGCGGTGGCGGCGATCCGGGACGTACGGTCCGCTCTCGTGGCGCGGCAGCAGGAGATCATCGCGGGCAATCCGAGCATTGTCGTGGAGGGCCGTGACATCGCCGCGGTGGTGGCGCCGGACGCTGACCTGAAGGTGTACCTGACGGCCTCGGCGGCCGAGCGCGCACGACGCCGAAGCTCCGAATTCAACGGCGGGGTCGCGGCCAGCGACGCGGCGTTCACGGCGACGCAGGCCGACCTGGCGCGCCGAGACCGTCTCGACAGCACGCGAGTCGCCGACCCGCTGCGTCGCGCGGCGGACGCGATCGAGGTCGACACGACCGGGCTCGATGTCGACGCGGTCGTCGACATTCTGCTCGATCTGTTGAAGGAGAAGGCATCCCGGTGAATCAACCGCAACACGCCGACGACGTTGTCGGCGACGCTGCCGAGTTCGACGCTGCTGATTCGTTCGACGTTGATGACTTCGATGCCGACTCGTTCGAGGCGGACGAGCACGAGCATGTGCCGCTGAGAATGCCCGTTGTCGCGGTGGTCGGCCGCCCGAACGTCGGCAAGTCAACGCTGGTCAACCGCATCATCGGTCGTCGGCAAGCGGTCGTCGTCGACACGCCGGGCGTGACGCGCGACCGCGTGGCCTACGACGCGGAGTGGTCCGGTCGACGGTTCACCATCGTGGATACCGGTGGCTGGGAACCGGATGCGAAGGACCGCGCGGCTACGATCGCCGCTCAAGCCGAGGTTGCCGTCGCGACCGCGGACGTCGTGCTGTACGTCGTGGACACTGTGGTCGGATCCACCGCGGCGGACGACGCGGCGGTGAAGATGTTGCGCCGTAGCAAGAAGCCGGTGTTGCTGGTCGCGAACAAGGTCGACAACGCGCGACTGGAGATCGAGGCGACCTCGCTGTGGAGTCTCGGCCTGGGTGAGCCACGACCGGTGTCTGCGCTGCATGGCCGCGGCGCCGGAGATCTCCTCGACGACGTGCTCGCCGCGTTTCCGGAGCCGGCGCCGCGAGACGTGGCACCGGTCGCCGGTCCGCGCCGCGTCGCGCTGGTGGGCAAGCCGAACGTCGGCAAGTCGAGCTTGCTCAACCGTCTCGCGAAACAGGAACGCTCAGTGGTCGACCCGGTCGCGGGTACGACGGTCGACCCGGTCGACGAACTCGTGGAGATCGGCGGCGACGTGTGGCACTTCGTGGACACCGCCGGGTTGCGACGCCGGGTCAGCCACGCCAGCGGTACGGAATACTTCGCGAGCCTGCGTACCTCGGCGGCGATCGACGCGGCGGAAGTCGTGATCGTGTTGCTGGACGCCGCGGAGGTAATCAGCGAGCAG
>DATFRR010000045.1:0-18683 GCA_035263025.1 Micromonosporaceae bacterium | reverse complement strand
CCTGCTCAACGGGGCGCCGCACAAGGTGTTCGGACTCAACCGCCACCAGAGCTACCCGTACGTCGGGTTCGCCATGCCGCAACGGGTCCAGCGGCGGGACGCGGCCATCCTCGCCGACCTGAACTGCACCATGGTGCGCTGCTCGCACTACCCGCAGTCGCCGCACTTCCTGGACGCTTGCGACGAACTTGGCCTGATGGTGTGGCAAGAGCCGCCGGGTTGGGTGCATCTCGGCGGCGCACGATGGCAGGACATGGTGCTGCAGGACGTTCGCGACATGGTGATCCGCGATCGCAACCGACCGTCGGTCATTGTCTGGGCGACTCGACTCGACGAAACCGGCAACGCTCCGGCGCTCTACGCCAAGACGCGCCGGCTGGCGTACGAGTTGGACGGCACGCGCCCGACCACCGGCGCGATGCGAGTGCACTCCACCGACGGGTGGGCGCAGGACGTATTCGGATTCGACGACTACCACGGGAGCGACGGCGGCGCGGTGTTGCTGCCACCGTTGCCTGGCGTGCCATATCTGGTGAGCGAAACGGTCGGCGCCCTCGCCGGGCCGCCACGGTTCCGCTGGGTCGATTCCGACCGGGTGCTGGCCTCGCAAGCGCTGATGCACGCGCAGGTGCACGATATCGCGGCGGCCGATGCGCGCTACGCGGGCGTCCTCGCGTGGGCCGGCGTCGATTACGCGTCAATGAACGGCGGTCGCCGGATCTGGCGCTCGCTCAAGACGCCCGGCGTCCTCGACTCGTTCCGGGTGCCGAAGCCCGGGGCCGGGTTCTATCGGTCGCAAGTGGATCCGGCGCTCCGTGGCGTCATCCTGCCGACGTTCTCGTGGGGTCGATCCGAAGTGCTGCGGGACGGCGCGCCGACGGCACTCACCGATCCGAGCGCAGCAGTGATGATCGCGACGAACTGCGACCGGCTGGAGGTGTTCGTCGATGACGTACACGTCGCGACCGGGGTGCCGGACGCACGCCGGTTCCCGTACCTGGCGTACCCACCGGTGTTCGTCGAACTGCCGGTTGCCGACCCGGCACACGGCAGCGGCCGTGGCGAACTGCGCATCGACGGTTATGTTCGGGGTCAATGGATTGCGACCGTGCGCATGTCCGCTGACACGTCGCGAGATCGGCTCGAGATGACGGCCGACGACCAGGCGATCCAGTCGGACGGCTCGGATGCCACCCGTGTCACGTTTCGCGCCGTCGACGCATACGGCAACCGGCGGGCGAACGTGACCGGCGACGTCGTGTTGTCGCTGTCCGGACCCGCGCTGCTGGTCGGCGACAATCCGTTCGCATTCGGCGCGTACGGCGGCGTCGGCGGGGCGTTCGTCCGATCCCTGGCGGGTCAGACCGGAACGGTGACAGTCGCGGCTGAGCATCGGTCACTCGGTCGCGCCGTGGTGCACGTGACCGTCACCGACCGGGCAAGCGACCCGACCTGACGGGCGCCGCGACCTAGCGCTCGCTTGTGAGGTGGGTCGGTTCGCCGACACCCACCAGCCGGTACGTCTCGGCCGCCGACTCGAGTTGACCGGACGACGGCACGCACTGTCCGACCATGTACCCGCGATCGTGCACCGGCCAGCGAAGCAAGCACACGTCGCCCTGGTCGTGGCGCAGTGTGTGCGGCGGGCGCACCACGGCGCGGCCGCCCCACGTCGTGTGCGACCCAGCGTCGTCGCTCCAGACCGTCACTTCGACCGGCACGTAGCTGCCGTCTCGCCGCGCGATCGTGGCCTGGCCCTGATACAAAGCTCGCACAGGCAATCACGGTAGGTGCCGACGGCGCAAAGCACAGCCCGGGGGTACCGAATTGTCACGCATGTCGTGTCCGAATGAGCGCCGGCCGTGGCGAGGAGCGAGGCGCACGATGAAGGCAGTGGTTCAACCCGCGTACGGTCCGCCGGACGTACTGGAGTTGCGTGACGTTCCGACACCCGTACCGGGCGACGACGAGGTGCTGATCCGGGTACGGGCAGCCGGCGTCAATCCACAGGACTGGCATCTGATCACCGGGGTGCCATACATCGCCCGGCTCGGTGGGGGACTGTTCACGCCGAAACAGCAACACCCTGGCACAGACGTGGCCGGTGACGTGGCAGCCGTCGGTGCGAACGTCACCACGTTCCAGCCCGGCGACGCGGTGTTCGGCATGCGACGTGGCGCGTTCGCGGAATACCTCTGTGCGCGCGCCGACCGGGTGGTCGCCAAGCCGGCCAACGTCACGTACGAACAGGCCGCGGCGGTGCCGGTGGCCGCGCTCACCGCGCTGCAGGCGCTGCGCGACAAGGGCGGGATCCAGGCCGGACAACGGGTGCTGATCAACGGCGCGTCCGGCGGCGTGGGTACGTTCGCGGTGCAGATCGCTAAGTCGTTCGATGCCGAGGTCACCGGCGTGTGCAGCACGCGCAATGTGGCGGCGGCGCGGTCGCTCGGCGCGGACCACGTCATCGACTACACCCGCGAGGACTTCGTCGGCGTCGGCGCGCCGTACGACCTGATCCTCGATATCGTCGGCACCCGCTCGATCCGAGATCGACGGCGCGCCCTGACGCCACACGGCACGCTCGTCATCGTGGGTGGCCCGATGGGCAACCGCTTCATTGGTCCGCTCGGCGGCTTGGTGACGGTGACCGTCGCCTCGCGCCTGGGTAGCCAGCGATTGGTCGGCATGCTCGCCAAGAACAACGTCGACGATCTGCGGCTGCTGGCCAGCCTGATGGCGACCGGCAAGGTCACGCCGCTGATCGAGCGTACGTACCCGTTGAGCGAGGCGTCGGAGGCGGTCGCGTACGTCGGTGCCAAACACGCCCAGGCCAAGATCGTGATCGTACCGTAGGTGCGCGCTAGATCCGTGGTACGACGTCGCGCATGACCAACTCGAGCTGTGCCACATCGTCGGCGATCGGCCAGACGAAGACGAAGTCGACGCCGGCGCTGGCGTAGCGGCGAAGTAGATCCGCGCAAGCTTCGGCCGGTCCGACGAGCACCTGGTCGGCGAGCGCCGGTACTGGCCGACCAAGAATGCCGGCGAGCGTGCGAAGCTGTGCGTCTCGCACCCGATGGTCCTCGGTTACGTACGTCCACATGGTCGCCAACGCGCACGGAAAGCCGTCCAGTTGTCGCCCGGCTTTCCCGAGCTCGAGACCCAGCCTGCTACGCGCTGCCGCGACGCCGTCGGGCGTGGCGTGGTACGCCGACGACAACCAGCCGTCACCGAGCCGCGCCACCCGTCGCAGCCCCGCGTCCGATCCCCAGCTGCCGACCCAGATCGGCGGCCCACCGGCGCGGGTCGGGCGCGGCTCCAACGCGGCGGGCACCCGGTAGTGACGCCCATCGAATCCGACGTAACCGTCGCCCAACTGGGTGCGCAGCAACCGAATCGACTCGTCCAGCCGCGGCCAGCGCTCGGCGATGTCGATGCCGGCGAGTTCGTAATCGCGCGCCGACGAACCGGGACCGACGCCCAACACGAGGCGGCCGCCGGACACAATGTCGAGCGCTGCCGCCGCCTTCGCCAGCGCCACCGGCCCGCGGATCACCGGCAACGACACCGTGGTCGCAAGCCGCATCTCGCCGGTCTGGTCGGCCACGCTGGCCAGCGCGACGATGCCGTCCAACCACGGCTTCTCGAACGCAAGATGGTCGTTCGCGCAGACGAAGTCATATCCGAGATCGCGCGCCGCACGTGCGTAGGTCGCCACGCGTCCGGGTGGCCAGCCGCGGCCGTCGAAGTCGATCAGCGGCAGGTGCGCGCCGAGCTGCATGGGGGAGAGGCTACCCATGGCAGGGCCGCCGCGAGTGCGCATCTGCGGGTGTTGCATCCGCGCGTACGGGTCGCGGCTGCGTGTACGGTCCGCGTCCGCGGACCGCCGCCAGATAACGCTTCGACAACAGCGTTGACACGCGTCGGACGACCTGACTATCGTCCGGCTTACTTGTTCTACACAGTCAAGTAAGCAGGTAGATATGTCGGCTAAGGGCGATCAGGGCACGGTTCGTGCGCTCAACCGGCGTCTCCTGCTGCGCCTGCTGCGCGAGCAAGGCCCGACCAGCCGCACCGACCTGGCCGAGCTGTCCGGGCTCAGCAACGGCGCGATCACTCGCATCGTCGGCGAACTGATCGACGAGGGCTTCTTGGTCGAGCGTTCGGTCGGTGCGTCGACCGGTGGGCGCCGACCGGTTCTCCTGGATCTCGACACTTCGGTCCGGGTGGTCGCCGGGCTGAAGGTGATGGACGACGAGATCCTCGCGGTGCTGGTCGACATCAAGGGCGCCGTGGTCGCCAACGCGTGCCTGCCGCTGCACACGCACTCCGTCGACGCGGTGCTCGACCGCTGCGGATCGGCGGTCACCGAGTTGCTCGCCTCCGCGGCGATTCCTCGCGACCAGCTCAGCGGCATCGGGCTGTGCATGCCTGGGTCGGTCGACTGGCGCGCCGGGGTGTGCCGCTTGTCGCCGTTCTTCGGCTGGGTCGACGTACCCGTTGCCGAGCTGTTCAGCGACCAGATGGGCGTACCCGTCTTCATCGACAACGACGTCAATGCCCTCGCGGTCGCCGAGAGCCTGTTTGGCTCGAGCCGGCAGGTCCGCGACTTCGCCGTGGTCACCGTCGGCCGTGGCGTCGGCGCCGGACTCGTGTGCGGCGGGCGCGTCTATCGCGGCTGCAGCGGAGGCGCTGGCGAGTTCGGCCACGCGGTCAGCCAGATCGGCGGACGCCGGTGTGAGTGCGGCAAGGCCGGCTGCCTCGAGGCCTACGTCGGCGACCACGCGGTCCTCGGTCGGGTTCACGAACTCGGTGGTCGCTACGCACACGTCGACGTGGCCGAGTTCGTTGCCCTCGCCCGCGGCGACGATCCCGCGGCAGCCGCGATCTACGCCGAGGTCACCGAGCGGCTCGGCGTGGCGATCGCGAATCTCATCAACCTCTTCGATCCGCAACTCGTGGTGATCGGCGGTGAGGCGGCCTACCTCACCGAGGCGTTCGTCGCCGACGTCCGCCGGCACATCGACACACACGCTTTCGGCGGCCTGGACGACGACTTCGAGCTGCAACTCGACGCGGAGCGCGGCGACCGGACCCGGTGGGCCCGCGGTGCCGCGAGCCTCGCCATGGAGCACATGTTCGACCCGCTGATCAAGACGCACGATCTGGCCATCGCCTAGCGGCATGGCATCCCACCCGACGCGCAGGCACCGATCCCGCGCAACCCGCGGAACCTTCCATCCCCCCGAGGAGAACCGGCATGAAACGCACCACGGCTAGGTGGGCCATTCCGGTGGCCACGGCGTTGTTCGCGGCTCTCGCGCTCAGCGCTTGCTCCAGTTCGCCGGCGAAGTCGTCGGCCAGCGGTCCGGTCACGCTCACGTTCTGGGGCACGTACGGCAACGGCGGCAATAAGGCGCAGACCGACGTGCTGAGCCAGACCATCATTCCGGCCTTCGAGAAGGCGCACCCGAACATCAAGGTGAACTACGTCGACGTGCCCTACGACTCGCTGCTGCAGAAGCTCACCACGAGCGCGGCCGGCGGCCAACTGCCGGACCTCGTCCGCTCCGACATCATCTGGGTGCCGAAGTTCGCGAACCTCGGTGTGTTCGCACAGCTGGACGGCAAGATGCCGAACTTCAACACGTTGGCACAGGCGACCTATCCCGGTACGTTGTCGACGAACAAGTGGCAGGGCCACTACTACGGCTTGCCGCTCGACACGAACACCCGAGTGCTGATTACCAACCAGAGCGCGCTGGCGTCGGCGGGCCTCTCGACGCCGCCGGCCACGTTTGCCGATCTGCAAACCGACGCGACGGCGCTGGCCGCCAAGAAGATTCCGGTGTTCGCGGACAGCGGCCTGCAGGGCTGGAACATTCTGCCGTGGATCTGGTCGGGCGGTGGCCAGATCACCAACGCGGACCTGACGCAGGCGACCGGCTATCTGAACAGCGCGCAAAGTGTGGCGGCCGTGCAGATGCTGGTAAACCTCTACAAGGAGGGCGAGATCCCGAACCTGCTGATCGGCAACAAGGGCGCGGTGTCCACACAGGACGGACTGCCGAAGGGCAACTACGCGAACATCCTTGACGGGCCGTGGATGAAGGCCATCTGGGCCGGCCAGTACCAGTCCTTCCAGCCGGTCTATTCGCCGATGCCGGCCGGACCTGGCGGCTCGATCAGCGTGGTCGGCGGCGAGGACATCGTGATGACCGCGAGCTCGAAGCACCAGGACGCGGCGGAGCAGTTCATCGCGTTCACGCAGAGCTCGGTCTACCAGCTGTCGATGGCCAAGACCGGGCAGATGTCGGTGGTGTCGAGTCTCGACGCACAGGAGGCCGCGGCATCGCCGGAACTCGCGCCCTACATCAAGCAGCTGCAGACCGCCCGCTCACGTCCCGCGGTGCCAGACGAGCCGCAGATCGACACCGCGTTGCAGGACGACCTCGTGCCGGCGTTCGAGGGCAAGGTGACCGTACAGGCCGCGCTCGACAAGGCGGCGAAGGACATCGACCCATTGCTGACGGCTACGAAGTGACCCAGTTGTGCCGGCGGTGACGTCGACGCGGCCGCAAACCCCCGCGGCTGCGCCGGATGAGGGGGTGCGCTCGATCCACGGGCGCGCCCCCGCTCGCCGAGCCGCGGCACGGCGGGTGGCCATCCCGTACGCGTTCCTGGCGCCCGGCTTCGTGCTCTTCGCCGCTTTGATCATCTACCCGATGATCCGGGCGTTCCAGATGAGCTTCTACGACTGGCGCGTCGTCGCGGGCGCGACGAGCGACTTCATCGGCTGGCAGAACTACGTGACGGCGTTCCACGATCCGATCTTCTGGCGGGCGTTCGCCAACAGCGGCGCCTACATGGCAATGACCGTGCCACCGCAGATCGTCCTCGGCCTGCTGGTGGCGATGTTGTTGAACGCGAAGGCACCGGGTCGCGCGGTCTACCGGCTGCTGTTCTACCTGCCGGTCGTCACGAGCTGGGTGGTCGTGTCGCTGTTGTTCCAATACCTGTTCGCGAACGCGGGACTGGTGAACTACGTCCTGCACGGCGCACACGCGACGAACGGGGCCACGTCCTGGCTGTCGGGTCGGTGGACTGCCATGGTCGCGATATCGGCACTCGGCATCTGGAAGGGCATCGGCTGGTCCATGATGATCTTCCTCGCCGCATTGCAAGGCGTGTCACGGGATCTGGAGGAAGCCGCGCTGGTGGATGGCGCCGGACGCTGGCGGCGGTTCACCACCGTCACACTGCACGCGATCTGGCCGGCCACCATCTTCGTGACCGTAATGCTCGTCATCGGCGGCTTCAATGTCTTCACCTCGGTGTTGCTGATGACCGGTGGTGGCCCGGCCGATCAGACCCAGGTCCTGCTCACCTTCATGTACGAGCAAGCGTTCAAATACCTCGACTTCGGGTACGGATCGGCGATCGCGGTGTTGCTGACCATCGTCGTGTTCGCGCTGTCGGTCGTTCAGTTGCGCGTGTTCCGGAATCGGACGCTCACATGACGTCGATGACGGCATCGTGGCAGCGGACCGGTCGGCTTGCCGTCTCGGCACGCGTCCTCGTGCTCACCATCGGCGCGATCATCATGATCCTGCCGTTTGCGTACATGCTGTCGACGTCATTCAAGAGCCAGCAGTACGTCCTTGCCACGCCGCCGCAATGGATCCCGCATCCGGCCACCGCAAGCAACTACGTCGACGCGTGGAACTCCGACCACTTCCCGCGCTACTTCCTCAACTCGCTCGTCGTCGCGATCGCGACCACGGTGCTGTCGTTGCTGCTGAGCTCGATGATGGCGTACGCCTTCGCGCGGTTCGACTTCCCCGGCCGCGAGACGTTGTTCCGGATCCTGCTTCTCGGGCTGATGATCCCGGCGATGATGCTCATCGTGCCGCAGTTCATCCTTGCGAAGTATCTCGGCCTGCTGGACTCGTTGGCCGGGCTGGTGGTGTTCTACGTCGCGTCGACGCTGTCGCTCAACACCTTCCTGCTGCGCGGGTTCTTCGAGACCGTGCCGCGAGAACTAGAGCAGGCGATGGAGGTGGACGGTGCCGGGTCGATCACCCGCTACTGGCGGCTCGTCCTTCCGCTCGCCCGCCCGGCGCTGGCCACCGCGACGATCTTCACGTTCCTAGCCAGCTGGGACGAGTACCCGTGGGCGCTCACCATCATCAACACGCCGACCAGACAGACGTTGCCGCTCGGCATCGCGCTCTTCCAAGGCCAGAACTCGACGCTGTGGGGACTGGTGTTCGCAGCCTCGGTCGCCGCGGTCGGCCCGGTCATCGTGGTATTCCTCATCTTCCAGCGCCACTTCGTGCGGGGACTGACGTCGGGCGCGGTCAAGGGATGACGTTCGAGGTGCTGCCGACTCGCGTGGCCTGGCATGCGACATGCGAACCGAGCATCGAGGTGCGCAGCCTGCCGGAGCCCGGGACGCTGCACGTGTTGCACCTCGGCGAGGAGGTCGCGGCCAACGAGGTCGCTCACGATGGCGTGGTCGCGAACGATGGCGTGGTCGCGGTCGGCCAGCTTGCGCCGGGTGGGTACGGCATCGAGGTGCGCGCCGGGCAGCACGTCGCGCGTACCGCGATCGAGGTGTACGACAAGCGACCCGGCGCGATGCGCTACGGCTTCGTGTCCGACTACCGGCCGGATCGGACTGTCGATGACGTCGCGGACAACATGCGGCGCCTGCACCTAACCGACGTCCAGTTCTACGACTGGGCATACCGGCACGCCGACCTGCTCGGTGGTGGCGAGAACTACCTCGACGCACTGCGCCAGCCGATCGCGCTGGCGACCGTACGCGCACTCGTTGCGGCCGCGCACCGGGTCGGCGCGAACGCGCTCGGCTACGCCGCGGTGTACGGCGTCGGCAACGACGAGTGGCCCGCATGGGAGTACGCCGCGTTGCTTGACCCGTCCGGTAAGCCGTACGCGCTCGGGGATTTTCTGCGGCTTGTCGACCCGGCGGACGGGGCGTGGCTCGCGCACTTCACCGGCGAGTTGCGCGCCGCGGCGGATGGCGTCGGATTCGACGGATTCCACCTGGATCAGTACGGCTATCCGAAGCGCGCGATCCGGGCCGACGGCGTCGAAGTGTCGCTGGCGGAGTCGTTCATGTCGGTCATCGCCGCCGCCCGGACCGCGCTGCCGAGCGGTCGGCTGGTCTTCAACAACGTCAACGACTTTCCGACGTGGCGCTCCGCCGCAGCACCGCAGGACGCGGTCTACGTCGAGGTGTGGCCGCCGCACACGACGCTCGGCCACCTCGCGGCGGTGGTCCGCCGGGCGCGCGCGGCCGCCATGGAGCCGGAGGCACCGAGGCCGGACAGCGTTGCCAAGCGGCCCGCGTCGAAGCCCGTTGTCATTGCCGCATACCAACATGTGTATCGCGACGCGACGACGGTCGAGGCGGACCGCGCGACGGCGTTCACCATGGCCACGTTGTTCTCGCACGGCGCGACACAGCTGCTGTGCGGTGAGGCGGACCGGATCCTGGTCGACCCCTACTACGTGCGAAACCACGTCGTCGAAGCGTCCACCGCCGACCTGCTCAAGCGCTGGTACGACTTTTCCGTCGAGCAGGTCGAATTGCTCTACGACCCGTCGCTACATGACATGACGGGGGCGTTGGCGGGCGCGTACAACGACGACTGCGACGTGTCGTTCCCCGGTGTCGAGATTCGGGAAGAACCGGCAGCGGGCACCGTGTGGCGACGCATCCTCGGCGCGGGAGACCGGATCGTCGTACACCTGATCAATCTGGTCGGTCAGGACGACACCGCGTGGGACGCGCCGCGCAAGCCGGTGGTCGATCTGCCGGGCGGTACGTTGCGGATCCGCCGCACCGGTCGGCGGCTGCCCACCGTACGCGTGGCGGACCCGGATCGGCAGGCCGCACTGCGCACGCTTCCCGTGGTGGCTGACGGCGACCACGCGTACGTACGCCTGCCGTCGCCGTACATCTGGCAAGTGCTTGTCGTCGATCAAGGAGTGTCGTGAACGGGGATCAGTCGATGGCGTCGAGTGGGCACGAGTGGTGGCGACGCGCCGTGGTCTACCAGCTCTACGTACGGTCGTTCCGCGACCATGACGGCGACGGCATCGGCGATCTGCACGGCGTCACGGATCGCATCGACTACATCGCCGCGCTCGGCGTCGACGCGATCTGGTTGAACCCGTGCTACCCGTCGCCGAACCGCGACGGTGGCTACGACGTCGCGGACTACATCGACATCGATGCCACCTACGGTGGGCTGCCCGCGTTCGAGAAGCTGCTCACCGCCGCGCACGAGCGCGACATTCGAGTGATGATGGATCTGGTGCCGAACCACTGCTCGTCGAGCCATCCGTGGTTTCAGGAGGCGCTCGCGTCGCCACCGGGCTCGGCGGCGCGCGCCCGCTTCCATTTCCGCGACGGTCGCGGACCGGATGGCAGCGAGCCGCCGAACAACTGGCGCTCGACGTTCAGCGGGTCGGCGTGGACGCGTGTGACCGGGCTGGATGGCCCCGAACAGTGGTATCTGCATAGCTTCGATGCCACCCAGCCGGACTTCAACTGGGCGAACCCGGACGTCGCCGCGATGTTCGACGACGTACTCACCACGTGGTTCGACCGTGGCGTGGACGGCTTCCGGATCGACGTCGCGTATGCGATGGTCAAGCACCCCGATCTGCCCGATGCGCCGGAGCCGTATGACAACCCGTACATGCTGAACCAGCCCGGCGTACACGACATCTTCGCGCGCTGGCGAGCGATCGCCGACCGGTACGGCCGGGATATCGCGCTCACCGGGGAAGTCTGGCTGTCGCCGTCCGAAGCCGTCGACTACATCCGTCCGGGACGGCTGCATCAGGTCTTCTACTTCGACCTCCTGTTGCAGCCGTGGCGTGCGCAGAACTTCCGGGCGTCGATCGACGGCATTGTCACCAACCGCATAGTCACCAACGCGCCGAACCGCGGTGGTTCGCCGGCGCTGACGCTCAACAACCACGACGTGCACCGGTCGGTGAGCCGATATGGGTTGACGGCACCGGAGCCGATGCAGACCGACGACGACACCGTGCGGCTGATCCGCCCGCGCGGACGGGTGGACGTCGAGCTCGGTGTGCGGCGTGCTCGTGCCGCCGCGCTGCTCCTGCTCGCCCTGCCCGCGTCGGTCTACCTCTACCAGGGTGAGGAGCTCGGCCTGCCGGAGGTTCTCGACCTTCCCGACGACGCTCGCCGCGACCCGATCTGGTTCCGGTCCGGTGGCCGCGAACACGGTCGCGACGGCTCGCGCATCCCGTTGCCGTGGCGGGCCGGCGGCACCAGCCTCGGCTTCTCGCCGCCGGGCTCGCCGGCGCCGTGGCTTCCGCAACCTGATTGGTACCGGCGCTTCGCAGTCGACGCGCAGCAGGACGATCCGGCGTCCACGCTGGCGATCTACCGTGCCGCGCTGCGCGCAAGGCGGCGGCTGTTCGGCGACGCCGACTTCGCATGGCTCGACGCCGGTCGCGACGACGTTCTGGCGTTCCGCGCCGGCCGCGCCGTCAACGTCACGGTGATGGGCGACGAACCGTTCGTGCCGCCGGCCGCGTGGGGTGAGATCGTGCTGCGAAGCCACGGTGTGTCGCCCATGGTGGTGGAGGCCGACTCGAGCGCGTGGCTGACCGGACCCGGTTCGACCGGTGACGATTAGTGCCGGTGGTTGCCGCGGCTGATCGCGTGCCTCAGGAGGTGCTTACCACCGCGAGTCCATTGTCGGTGCCGATCAGGACGTCGGGTCCGTAGAGCGCCGGTGACGCGAAGCGGTTGGTGACACCGACGTCGAGCTGGGCAACGCTGTGACCGTTGGCCGGGTCGAGGGCGTGCAGGATGCCACTGAACGGATCCATCACCCAGATCCGGCCGCCGCCGATGACGGGCGAGCCGGTGATCGAGCCACTGGTGTGCCACAGCACGTGCAGCTTGCCGTTGTCGTCGACGCGGACCGCTCGTACGCCGTCGGTGCACGGCAGGTAGACCACGTTGCCGTCGACGGCCGCGCCACCAAAGGACTTGCAGATGTCCTGGACGTCGACCTGGCCGCCGATGCCGCCCAGGTGACCCTGGCGGAGCACGTACACCGGACCGGACTTGCCGCCGAGCACTGCCCACGTCGTGCCGATCAGCGCGACGCCCTGCGAGCCGAGTCCCACGTCGCCCTGGTTGTTGGCCGCCCAGTCGGTGGGTGCGAACGAATCGATCAGTTCTGCGTTGGTGTTGAGCTGGAGGACGGTGTTCGTGTGGTCGTACGCGTCGCCGGGGAAGGCCGCGCCGTTGGCCGACACCACCAGCAGGTTGCCCGACGCGTCGACGGTCGGTCCGTTCGGGTTCCAGATGCCGCCGCCGCGCCTGGTCGGCGGGCTGTAGAAGACGACGCCGTTGCCACCGTCGAGCGGTACGCCGACGACACGGCCCTTGTAGTTGCCGCAGTCGCCGGCCAGCGCACCGAACGACACCCAGACCTTCCCGCCGGTGATCGCGAGCGCGCCGCGTTGCTGCATGTCCCGCGCGGTGACGCCGGGCAGGTCGATGCTCTTGTTCCAGGCCACCGCGCCGGTCTGCAGGTCCAACGCATACATGATGTGACGCACCGGGCCGCCCAGCTCCGCGGCGACGTACACGCGGTTGGTACCCGCGTCGTAGGTCGGCGTACCCGTGATGCCCAGCGGATCGATGTTGCCGCACTGCCGCTGGCTCGCCGGCGACGGTGCACCGAGGTGCCGCTTCCACAGCTGCTTATAAGACTGGTCGAACGCGTACACCGAGTTGTTCTCGGTCGCGACGATCGTGAGTCCGCGTACCACCAGCGGCGAGGCGTACACCTTGCCGTCCAACTTCAGTGACTGGATCAGATGCATCGGCCCGCTCGCGGCCGGCATGGTCGTCGACTTGCCGTTCCGGTTCGGTGTGCCATGGTAGGTCGGCCAGTCAGCGAATCCGGTCGGCGCGGCGGTGCCGCCGCCCGGTGACGACTCCGACAAGCCGGGCGCGGTCGCCCGGGGCGACGGCGGAGCGCTGCTCGTACACGCGGTGAGCGCCGTTGCGATGACCGCAAGCGCGATGACGCCGATGAGTCGCGAACGCATGGCAGCCAGTGTGCCATCATCGGCGATTCAGTCACGCCTCGGCGAGCCCGATGCGGGCGTAGAGCCGGCGCAATGGTGGCGGTGAGTACCACGCCATGCGGCCGAGTACGCGCATCGCAGCCGGTACGAGGACGCCGCGCACCAGCGTCGCGTCGAGCAGGATGGCCAGGCCGCAGCCGATGCCGAACATCTGCAGGAAGCTCACCGTGCCGGTGGCAAATGCGAAGAAGCTCACCGCGAGGAGTCCGGCCGCGGTCGACACGATCCGGCCGGTGCGCGCCAGCCCCTCCGGCACCGCGATGCTCGGTGCCGCACCGCGATCGTGCAGCTCCTTGATGCGGCTGACCACGAACACCTCGTAGTCCATCGACAGGCCGAACGTGATGCAGAACAGCAGCACGGTCATGGCCATGTCCATCGGTCGCGCGGTGAAGTCGAACACGCCGGCCAGGTGCCCGTCCTGGAACATCCACGTGAGCGCGCCGAGCGTCGCCACGAGGCTGAGCGACCCCAGTACAAGTGCCCGGATCGGTTGTACGACACTGCCGGTGAACAGGAACAGCACGACGAACGTGGTAAACGCGATCATCGCCATGGCCAGTGGTAAGCGGGTGCCGATGGCGTGCACCGTGTCGATCAGCTCGGCATCCTGTCCGCCAACCAGTGTGGTGACGCCGGCGGGTGCGGGCGCGTCGCGTACCGCTCGGACGAGGTCCTGGGCGGCCGCGGACTTCGGCTGGTCCGCGCTGATGATGGTGATCCGTTGCCCGTCCGGTCGGCCGAGCGACGGATCGCCGTCGCCGGTACGCGAACCCGACGCGTACGTACCAGTGCTGCTCACGACCGACACGACGCCGCGAAGCTCGGACAGCTGCGTGGCATAGCCGGACAACGCGCCAGCGTTGACCGGCCCGTCGGATACCACGTCGATCGGTGCCGAAGCATTGCCCGGGAACCGCGTCGACAGCGTGTCGGCGACCACCCGGCTCGGCGCGTTCGCCCGCAGCACACCGGGATCCGGTGTGCCAAAGCGCGCGCCGAACAACGGCACCGCGAGCAGCACGAGCAGCCCGACGACCGGCAGCGCGGTACGGCCCGGACGTCGCATCACCACGCCGGCGACCCGACCCCACCACGCCGACGCAGCGCCTCGGGCTGCGCGTGACCACGGCAGCCGACCCGCGTTGACGCGGTGGCCGAGCACGGCGAGCAGAGCAGGCGCCACGACGAGCGCACTGATTGCCGCGATCACCACGACACCGATGCCGGCGTACGCGAACGACCGTAGGAAGTAGAGCGGGAACACGAGCAGCGCGGCGAGCGCGGCGGCGACCGTAGCGGCCGAGAAGACGATCGTCCGGCCCGCCGTCGCCACGGTCCGGGCCACCGCGAGCGGTGGCGGTTCACCGGCCGACAGCTGCTCGCGGAATCGGCTCACCATGAACAGCGCGTAGTCGATGCCGAGTCCCAGCCCGAGCGCGGTGGTCAGGTTGATGGCGAAGACCGACACGGAGGTGACCGAGCCGAGCACGAACAGCTCCGCGAACGTACCCAGGATCGCTATCCCGCCGATGGCCAGCGGCAGCAACGCGGCCACCACTGAGCCGAACGCGAGCACGAGGAGCAGCATCGTCACCGGGACCGCGATCGCCTCGGCGATGGCAAGGCTGCGGGTCACCTGACCGGTGACGTCGACGTTCGCGCCGGCCGCGCCACCCGCGGTGACCGAGACCGGGCCGGTGTCCGTGGTCAACGTTGGTATGAATGCCTTGGTACGGGTGAGCACCTGGTCGTCGGTACCGTCCACGTGGGCGAGCACGATCGCCTGGCGACCGTCATGGGACCGCATGGCACGCGATCCGGTCGACCAGTAGGACACGACGTCGGAGACATCCGCCTGCGAACGGAGCCGATCGGTGACCGCACGACCGGCCGCCGCCGCGCCCTGGTCGTCGACCGTGCCGTGCTGCGCGGTGACGAGTAACGCCAGGTTGGCCTCGCCGCCGAAGCGCGAATCGATCAGCTGTTGCGCTCGAGTGGACTCGGCGGCCGGGTCATCGAAACCGCCGCCTTTCAGCTTGCCGAACGCGCCGACGCCGACGACGAGCGCCGCGATCATGATCAGTCCGGCGATCGCGAGCAAGGTGCGCGGCCGGCGCGCCACAAAGGTGCCATAGCGGTACAGCATGATCAACGTCCCCCTGACTCAATGTTTACGATGTCAACATTGCACAGTATGCTAACGCTGTCAACATCGGCAGAATGGACGGCATGAGTACCACGGCATCGCGCGGCACCTACCACCACGGCGACCTGGCCAACGCGCTCTCGTCCGCCGCGCTCGATCTTGCCCGCCGCGGCGGGCCGGAAGCGGTGGTGCTCCGCGAGGCGGCCCGACAGGTCGGTGTCTCGGCCACCGCGGCGTATCGCCACTTTGCCGGCCATGAGGATCTCATCGAGACCGTGCAGCAGCTTTGCCAGACGGAGCTGGTCGGCCGGATGGCCGCCGAACTGGCCGCCGGCGTCCCGGAGTCCGATCCCCAGCGTGAGGCGTTGCGACGGCTACGCGCGCTCGGTCGTGGGTACGTGCAATTTGCGCAATCCGAGCCCGGCCTGTTCCGGACCGCGTTCTGTCATCGGGACGGCCCGCTCGACGAGCAGTGGGCGGCGCTGCTCGCGGCGCCGGGGTTCCAAGAGCTGACCGCGACACTGGACGCGATGGCCGACACCGGTGTGCTCGACCCGGCGCATCGCGTGGGGGCCGAACTCGTGGCATGGACCGGCGTACACGGATTGTCCATGCTGATCCTCGACGGACCGCTGGGGGCATTGCCGGCGGCCGAACTAGAAGGCGTGATCAACCGAGTGCTCGACGCGATCACGACAGGGATCCTGGGCCGTGAGGTGACGCCGGGTGGCGGTGCGGGCATCGCCCCTCGAACTCGCGCCGGCGGACCGACGCGACGTGCGTCAGCGGGCGGTCGGCACACGTGAGCGGAGATCGTCGTCGACGGTGCGCGGCACGCAAGCGCGCCAGCCCGCGACGATCGCCGCGATGAGGGCGCACCACAACACGACGAACGGCGCCGCCCACCCGCCGGTCGCACCGTGCAATATGCCGAAGATCACCGGACCGCACGCCGCGATCGTGTAGCCGATGCCTTGCGCGAACGCCGACAGGGAAGCGGTCGTCGATGGGGTGGCGCTGCGGTAACCCATCAACGTCAGGGAGAGCGGGAACATCCCGCCGCCGATGCCGGCCAGCACCATCCATCCCCACGACGCGGCCGGCGCGAGGTTCATGCCGGCGTACGCACTGCCCATGCACGCGCCGAGGAACAGCACAAGCGGCCGGTGATAGCGCGGCGGAACGGTCGGCGCGAGCATCGACGTCGGGATGGCCATCGCGGACATCAGCGCGACCATCCAACCCGCCGTGCTATCGCTGATCGAGTGCTCGGTGAGGAAGCGTTCGAACCAGCCGAACGCGACGTAGGCCTGCAGCGACTGGAACGCGAAATAGAACGTCACCATCCAGGCGATGCGGCTGTGGACGAGCATCCGGGCGCGGGTACCCACGCCGCCGGCGGCGAGATGACCATTGCTTCGCGCCATCGCGAGCCACGGCAGGATTGCCACGGCGCTCAGCACTGCCCATGATCCGATGCCGAGGCGCCACGCGTCCGGTCCGCCAGCGATCGACCCGATGGGCACGGTCAGTCCGGCGCCGGCGGTCGTACCGATCGCCATCGCCGTGGTGTAGAGCGCGGTCATGCTGCCGATGCGCGTCGGGAAATGCGACTTGACCTCCATCGGCATCAACACGTTTGCCACCGCCGCACCGGCCAGACTCAGCACGCTCAACGCGAGGAACGCCCAGACCGTGCCGACCACGGCGCGGCTGACCAGGCCGGCGGTCATGGTGATTAGCGCCAGGACGAGCAGCCGATGCGGTCCGGAGCGAGATGCCAGCCGTGGCGCCAGCGCGCCGAGCACGGCGAAGCACACGGCGGGCAGCGTCGTGATGACGCCGGCGACCGCGCTGTTGGTGTGCATGCCGGTCTGTACATCGCTTAACACCGCGCCGACGCTGGTCACCGCGGTACGCATCGACAGTCCAGTGAGCAGCAGCGCGGCGATCAACACGCGGCGGTCCCGAGCGGCGCTCGGTGCCGGGCTGTCCACCGCCGTGTCGGCGGGTTCCCGGATGCCGGCCGCGTTGGAACGAGAGTCGACGATCGTGCTGTCCGCCCCGTCCTGACTACCGCCTGGCATGCCGTCTCGCTTTCGTACGCCGACTCGACGCCTCCCAGGCTAGGTGGTCGGCCAGGCCGCCCGGAATGCTCGGCAGACGCTGTTACGTCACACGTCCGGATTGCCGGATCGATCCCGTCGCGTGCCGGTACCGATCCAGTGTCCGAGGTGAGACGCTCGATCCATGACCGACGGCGACGGCACGCGAGCGGCCGACGACGGTGTGACCGATCTCGACGTACCGGCGGGCGAGCGGGTCATTGATCTCGACGTACCGCCGGATCGGCCCGAAGTGACACGCCGCCGCCGGCGCGTGACCACCGCGCTCCCGGTGCTAATCGCGCTGATGGTCGGTGCGGTGATCGGCTACGGCGCCGCAGACGTGCGAGGCCACCGCCAGCCGGCGCCCGCGCCGGCGCCGCGCATGCACACCGTGGTAGTGACCGAAGACGGCCGCAGCCAGACGTTCACCATGCCGAGCGGCTCAGTCGTGACCACCCCGGCCGTCGTCAGCAGTTGCTCGATCACCATCGACGGGAAGTTCGCCGACTTCATCTCGCGCGTCGTCGGCAACGCCGAGTGCGGCGCCACGGTGCCTTAACCCGTTGGTACGCCGGCGGTAGCGCGTCCGCGGTTCGACGGGTGTCACACGTCGGGCTCGCCGGTCACCGTCGCCAGCAGATCGATCAACGGTTGGTGCCCGAAGTGGCGTGCCCAGCCGAGCGGCGTCGCGTCGAAGCGATGGTCGCGTAGTTCGGGATCGGCACCGAGCTGCAACAGCGTTTGCGCAAGCCGTACATTGCCCTCGCCGGCGGCCACGTGCAGTGCCGTCTGCCACGGCTGGTCGACCGGCGCATCGCTGCGGCCGAACGAGTTCACATCGAAGCCCGCACCCACCAACAGTTCCACCGAGTTCGGCGCGCCCATCTGGGCGGCCCACGTCAGCAAGCCTGGACGAGCGCGGCGTGCGGCCAACGCGATCGACGGATCGGCGTCGCGCACCGCGTCAGCGTCCCCGGCCAGAGCGGCCGCCACGAACGCGTCGGCCTTGTTCAACCGCGCAGGACCGCCGCCGAGCGCGATGAGTTGCTCGGCGAGCGCGCGATGACCGTTGACGAGCGCGGTCTCGACCGGTGTCGCACCGTTGGCACCGCGTGCGCGCAGGTCGTGAAACGGTCCAATGACGTCGACTCCGTTCGCCGAGAGCAGCGCCACGCGCTCACGCTGGTCGTGGGTCACCGCCCACCACAGCAGATTGCTCAGCATCGTGGTCGGCGACTCGAGCGCATCGC
>DATFRR010000044.1:0-41863 GCA_035263025.1 Micromonosporaceae bacterium | reverse complement strand
TGCCCGAAGTGGCGTGCCCAGCCGAGCGGCGTCGCGTCGAAGCGATGGTCGCGTAGTTCGGGATCGGCACCGAGCTGCAACAGCGTTTGCGCAAGCCGTACATTGCCCTCGCCGGCGGCCACGTGCAGTGCCGTCTGCCAGGGCTGATCGACCGGCGCATCGCTGCGGCCGAACGAGTTCACATCGAAGCCCGCACCCACCAACAGTTCCACCGAGTTCGGCGCGCCCATCTGGGCGGCCCACGTGAGCAAGCCTGGACGAGCGCGGCGTGCGGCCACCGCGATCGACGGATCGGCGTCGCGCACCGCGTCGGCGTCCCCGGCCAGAGCGGCCGCCACGAATGCGTCGGCCGGGTTCAACCGCGCAGGACCGCCGCCGAGCGCGATGAGTTGCTCGGCGAGCGCGCGATGACCGTTGACGAGCGCGGTCTCGACCGGTGTCGCACCGTTGGCATCGCGTGCGCGCAGGTCGTGAAACGGTCCAATGACGTCGACTCCGTTCGCCGAGAGCAGCGCCACGCGCTCACGCTGGTCGTGGGTCACCGCCCACCACAGCAGGTTGCTCAGCATGGTGGTCGGCGACTCGAGCGCATCGCCGAGTAGCCGGTGCCAGGGACCGCCGGCGCCGCGGCCGAGGCCGAACTCGAACAGCACCGTGAGGTGTTCGTCGTTGGCGAGAAACATCCGGTTGTAGAGCGCCTGGCCGTCGTTCGGGTCGGCGCCGGCCTCGAGGAGTAGCCGCGCGAACGCTGTCGCGTACGGATGCCAGGGCTCGCCGTGCTCGCCCCACCCGAGGACACCGGTCAGGACCGTGAAGGGAGTCGGCAGACCGTGCCAGAACCGGCCGTCGTTCGGATCCGCGCCGGCGGCGAGCAGCAGTCGCGCCGTGTCCAGTGTGGCGACCCGGTCGGCCGGTGGATCTGGTCGGGCGTACGCCTGATAGAGCAGCGGCGACCAGCCGTACGGGCCGGCCGGCGCGCTGGCGAGTGAAGTGTCCGCGGCGATGAGTCGGCGCACCTGGGCCACATCGGCGCACGCGGCCGCCACCGCCAGGCTCTGGCTCGGCAACTCAGGGTGTTCGGCGAGCAGTCGGGCGGCGCTTATCCGGTCCGATCCGCCATCCTCGCTATACGTCAGGCAGACAAGTCGCAAGAAGCGGTCGGTCAACGGCTCGCCGTCCGGGGCCGGCGAACCCGGTGACCACATCCGAGCTCGTACCACCTCGACGTGTCGTCGAAGTCGAGTCCAGCTGCCGAAGCCGTACCGGCGAGCGACGACCATCGCAGCGGCAGTGAGCGGGAAGTCTGGCGCGGCCGGGGGATCGGGGTGGAACTCGGTGACGAGCGCGGCGGCGTCGGCGTCACCGGCGCGCGCGGCACGTTGCAGCTCACGGGCTTGCTTGCGCAGCTGATCCACGTCCGGATCGGCGGGAAGCGGGACGGTCGGCATGGCGGCCTCCTTTCGCCTGCCGGCTGGTCCGCGACGCCGGCCGAAAGGAGGTGAGCCATCGGCACCACAACTCGTCAAACGGTGAGGTGGGCTCTGCCCTTTCCGCGGACCCGGTGGCGTCCTACCCCGCCGCGCACGATCCTACCTGAGGGCGGCGGTCAGGTTTCGTAGAGCGCGGTGTAGGCGGCCGAGGCGGCGTCGCGTTGGTTGTCGCGCTGCGCGACGGACCATTCCCGCGTCGCGCGGTCGACCGCGATCGTGGTCCAGCCTCGGCCGTCCTCGTCGCTCAGGTGGACGAGAACCGTGTCGCCGTCGTATTCGACACGAACGCGATGCGTCGGGTGGCCCTCCTCGTTGAGCGCACGAGACTTGCCGCTGGCCGCCGGAGGGACGGCGACGAACGAGTTCCAGCGGCTCCGCCGCGCATCGGGTCGTGGTGCGGCCGCGCTTCGCCCATCAGCCATGCGCACATCATGTCGCGTACGTCTGACCGGAACACGCGCCCAGGGGCGGCTATGGTACGAGGATTGCCCGGCCGCGTACCCGTCCGGCGTCCAGGTCGGCGATCGCGTCAACGGCCGCGTCCAACGGATATGTACGGGTGTGCAGCGTGACCCGCCCGGTCTGCGCCAGCACCATCAGCTCGGCGAGGTCGTTGTACGTCCCGACGATGTTGCCGACGATGTTGCGCTCGGTCGAGATGATGTCGAGCGTCGGTACGTGCAGCGTGCCGCCGTACCCGATGACGTAATACGAGCCGCCTCTCGCGGTCATCGCGAATCCGTCGTTCTCGGCACCCTGCTCCGCGACGAAGTCGAGGACGACGTCCGCGCCGAGGCCGCCGGTCAGGTCCCGTACCGCGTCGACGTGTCCGCCGTCGGACACCACAGTGTGCGCGGCACCAAGCTGCTCGGCGAGCTTCAGCGCATCCGGATTGCGGTCCACCACGATGATGGTCGTGGCGGTCAGCGCGGCGAGGCACTGGATGCCGATGTGGCCGAGGCCGCCCGCGCCGATGACCGCGCACGTGGTGCCCGGATAGAGCAACGGGATCGCCTTGCGCACCGCGTGGTACGCGGTGATGCCGGCGTCGGCGAGCGCCGCGACGTCCTTCGGTTGCGTGGTCGGGTCGAGTTTGACGCACGCGCGTGCCGAGGTCCGCAGATATTCCGCCATGCCACCGTCGCCGTCGAGACCGGGGAACGAACTGTTCGTGCAGTGCATGTCCTGTCCAGCTCGGCACGCCCGACAGAGACCGCAGGTGGGCGACGGATGCAGGATGACCGTGTCGCCGGGCGCGACGTTGGTCACCGCGGCACCAACCTCGTGGACCCAGCCGGCGTTCTCATGGCCGAGCGTGTAGGGCAGCCAAGGATGCATCGCAGCGTCCCACTGCCCCTCGATGATGTGTAGGTCCGTGCGGCATACCCCGGCGCCGCCCACCTTCACGATCACGTCGAGTGGACCCTGGATGGTCGGTTCGGCCACCTCCGCCACGACAGGTTGCTCGTGGTACCCATGCAATCGAACCGCCTTCATCTGGCCTCCTCGGTGTCATCCCGGTTCGTGACAGTGGCCGCGCGTGCCGCGAGGCGCCCGTCGATGCTGTCCGGGTAGCGGTGCTGCAACATGCCTTGGCAGATGCTCGTGTTCGCGTCGATGCCGACCTTCGTCGTGCGCGCCTTGCGCAGATGTAGCGCGACATCCGCCACGGCCACGCGGCCGCCGGTTGTCGGGTCGATCAGCAGCGGCGCATCGTCGCCAATGTCGAGGCCCAGGTCGGCGCGGCGACGTCGAAGGCGCTGCAGTGCGGGTGACGCTGCCACCTCGCCGAGCGTCATGTCGTTCAGCGCTGCGGGTGTCACGCCGGCGGTCAGCAGCGGCTGGCACACAACGTTCGTGCTCGCGAGGACGGCCTTGCGGAGAAAGTCCCGACGCAGCTGATCCAGCTCGACAACCGCTTCGCCGCGGAACGACCGAACAAACCCGGCCTGCGCCGCGACGCCGTCGTTGATGGCCGCCGCGGCGAAGTGGTCCTCCAACACGATTTCCGTGGTACGCACGCCATCCAGCGCGCTGACGGCGTCGTATGCGTCAGCCACCATCAGATATGCGAAGTTCGGCGCGCAGAAGTAGGTCGGCAGGCGCAGCCGGACAGTGGCCGCGCCGTCGCCGGAGACCGTGCACGACGTGACGAACCCGAGCGACGTGATCGGTTCGTCGAGTTCGGGGTCACGCACCGTGTCCAGCGCCGCGATGATCCGGTCGGTGCCGGATAACGCCGTCGTCACATGATCACCACCAGTCCGCCGGTGTCACGCTTGATCGACGAGTTGTGCGTCCTCGCGCGCCGCCGGCACACCCTCGGCCGGCGCGAGCCGCAACTCCGCTGGTACGTCGATGTTGTAGAGCCGGGCCGCGTTCAGACCGAGGATCTTCTTCTTCGTCGCGGCGGTCACGCGCGGGTAGTCGGCATATTCCTCACTAGGCGGGTAGTCCCAGTCGACAAAGCCCTCGACCTGCCACTTCGGTTCCCAGATCGCGTAGTCGCTTCCGAAGATCATCTTGTCCTCGCCGACCCAGAACAGCAACTCGCCCATGACCTTCGCGAAGAATCTCGGCCGCGCGTGCATGAGACCGCCGATGACGACAGCCAGCCCCGCGTAGACGTTGGGTTCCTGGGTCGCCATGAAGCAGAAGTCTTCGATGCGCGGCAGGCCCACGTGCTCGACGATGAAGTTCAGCGCCGGAAAGTCGGTCGCGGCATGGTCGACATCCGATACGTCGAACGCATCCTTGTCCAGCGGCCAGATCGTCGGTCCTTTGTGAACGTGAATGTTCCTGATGCCGAGTTCCTGGCATGCCTCGAAATAGCGGTACGCTGCCGGATCGCGCAGCGTCCAGCCGCGAGATCCGTCGCGCCACTCGGCGGTGTAGAGCTTGCAGCCGACGGAGCCGTACCGTTCGACGTTGCGGCGCAGCGTGTCCAGGCCAGCATCACCGTCGCGCGGGTCCCATCTCGTGTTCGCGATGAACCGGCCGGGATGCCGTTCTCCCAACGCGGCATTGCGCTCGGTGGTGTTGAAGCCCTCCTTGTACCACTCGGTGAGGTACGTCGGCTGGAAGATCGCGACGTCCACGTGCCCGTCGTCGAACACGTCGCGCATGAGGTCTTCCTCGGAGTATTTCTGGAACTTCTCTAGTGGCCAGTGCGTCTCGGCGGGTCCGAGTCCCTGGTAGGCGTGGAAGCACTCGATCCACCCCTTCGCGTACTGCTCTGCTCCGGGCACCCAGTTGTCGGGCGCGGCGTTCCAGTAGTGCATGTGGCTGTCCACCACGAAATACTTTTCGCCATCCTTTTCGTACACGCCGGTCTCCTCGTCCCGACCGCGTGGAGCGGCCGTCAGGTCGGGTCCGATCTGTCGCGTGCCGCCGCGGCGACAGTCGAACACTTCGTCCGGTCGTCCTCGGGAAACCGCGCGGCGGTGGTGACCCGGCCTGCTCCTCGAGCGGCGGCCAGCAGTCGGCGAGATGGAAGGCTCAGGTCGTGTCATCCAGCGATCGACGCCGGCCTGGGCGATCGCGTCCCGTCCCTGCGTCAGTGTAAATCGTCGGCGACGCGTCGCGGATACCTCGACCGGGCGTTGACAATCGGCCGCGCAACCGTACGCATCCGCCAACACTTCGGTTCCCGGATGTGACTCGCGCTGCTGAGCGGGTCCTGAGATTCGACACCGCACACGAGGCTTCACAGCCGACGGTCAGCAACCAAGCGTGCGATGACAAGTTGCATGACTACCATGCGGACCTTGTGCCGATCGTCGACAAGCCAAGCAGGAGTGGAAAGATGCGACCGTCGTCCGACCCGTTAGGAGCGTCCGGAACACCGACGCTGGCAACGCCGATGCGTGGGATGCTGGCGCGTGCGAAGGTCCCCGAGATCACCGCGGTGTTCTGGGTCATCAAGGTGCTCACTACCGGCATGGGCGAAGCGACGTCCGATTACCTCGCCAAGACTAGTTATGTGCTGGCCGGCGCGATCGGCGTGATCGGCTTCGCGGTCGCGATGTGGCTACAGTTCCGGACACGCGAGTACGTGGCGCCCATCTACTGGTTCGCGGTCATGATGGTCGCCGTCTTCGGCACCATGGGCGCCGACGGTTTGCACGTTGCGCTGCACGTGCCCTACGCCGCGTCGACGGCGTTTTACGCAGTTGTCCTCGCGGTGGTGTTCTATCTCTGGTACCGCAGTGAGGGCACGCTGTCGATCCACAGCATCGTGTCGCGTCGTCGCGAGATGTACTACTGGCTCACGGTGTTCGTCACCTTCGCACTCGGCACCGCGGCCGGTGATCTGACCGCGGCGACGATGCGCCTTGGGTTTTTCGCGTCGGCAGTCCTTTTCGCCGTGCTCATCGCGATGCCCGCGATCGGGTGGCGGCTCGGCCTGAACCCGGTCGTCGCGTTCTGGATCGCCTACGTGCTGACCCGCCCGCTTGGCGCGTCGATTGCGGACTGGCTGGGCAAGCCGCACTCGTTCGGCGGTGGCCTCGGCTACGGTGACGGCGTGGTCGCCGGCATCGCGACCATCGCGATCGTGGCCCTGGTCGGCGCCGTCACCGTGGCCGGCTCGCGTGCGACGGCGAATGACACAACTGTCGAGCTCGCTCCGATCGATGCTTGATCCGAGCGGCGTACGAGTGTGATTCGCCCGACTCGGCGTTGAACTAGTACGCGGTGATTCGGTCGTGTCAGCGCACGAGGCGTCGTAGGGTCGAACCGATGAGACGGATCCCGGACGTCGCCGGATTCGATGCGCTGACCGTGGGTGCGTCGGTCCGGCCGGGCGACACAATCGCCGCACCGCCGTCGTGGCAACGTTTCACGACCGCGCGGTCGGTGGCGTACTGGCGCACGAGTCCGTCGCGTGGTTCGGTGCGGACACCGATGGTCCTCCTGCACGGGCTTGGCGCGGACCATGACGGGCTCAGCGATATCGTCGCCGCGCTGGGTGACCGTGACATCGTCGTACCGGATCTGCCCGGGTACGGCGTGTCGCCGCCGCTCGCCGGGCCGCACACGATGATGGCGTACACGGCCGTCGTGGAGGACCTCCGTACCCATCTCGGTGTGTCGTCGATCGTGCTCGTCGGGCACTCGCTCGGGGCGAACATCTCGCTGGCGTACGCCGCCACGCACCCGGAGCGTGTCGCGGCGCTGGGGCTGCTTCATCCGGTCTGCACCGGTGTCGGGCCCGTCGCGCGACTCGGACGGGCCTACTACCGCGTCGCAACCTGGCTACCCGAGCGCCTCGCACGCTGGTGGGTGCTCAGCCGACCAGCGATCTTCCTAGCCGACTCGATGGCCATGACCACGCGGGAACGGTCGCGTCGACGCGCGATCCTTGCCCAGGACTACCGTGCCGCGATGCTGGCCAGCCCGCGAGCCATCGGAGAGGCCTATCAGAGCCTGGTCAACACCCCGTTCCTCGATCTCGCGGCCCGGGTGGTGGCGCCGACGTTGCTCGTTACCGGCGATCGGGACGGGTTCGCGCGACCGGCGTCGGTCCGCGACCTGGCCGCTCGCGTACCAACGTCGCGGCTCGTCGTCATCGCGGGTGCCGGGCATCTCTGGCCGGTCGAGGATCCGTCCGCGGCGGCGAGCTTGCTGCGGTCCCTGCCTCAGTCCGCGTGACGGCGGTACGGCCGCCCGAGACCGGCCGATCACTGACCAACGCCGCGCTCAGCCGTTCATGTGCTCGCGCAGCGTGCCGATGTCGAGCCCACGGCCGCGTACCTCGCGTACGAGTTGCGGAAGCGCCGCTACCGTTGCGGCCGACGAACCCGGTGCCGACGTGCAGTCCGAGTCGTGCAGTAGCACCGTGCCGCCCGGCCGCAGCCCGCGGCGTACGGTCGCGAGGACGGAATCGGCGGTCGCGCTGGCCGTCCAGTCTCGCCCCCACGCGGTCCATAGCACCGGAGTGAGCCTGAGCCGTTGCGCGGCAACGATTCCAGCGCCGGTGAGGATGCCGTAGGGCGGTCGCCACCACCGAATCGGCATGCCGGTGAGATCCTCGATCACCTCGCGTCCCCGTGTTAGGTCACGGTGCGTCGCGCACGGTCCGCGGCTCAGCAGCGATCGGTGCTCGTACCCGTGTAGTCCGATCTCGTGCCCGGCGGCCGCGAGATCCCGGGCCAACGCCGGGTGCTTGGCGGCCTGCGTACCGAGCAGAAAGAACGTAGCCCGCACGCCCAACGTGTCGAGCCGGTCCAGAACAGCCGGGGTGTAGTCGGGGTCCGGCCCGTCGTCGAAGGTCAGCGCGACGTGGGTGCGGCGACCGACGCCGGACAGGCCAGGCGCAAGGCGCGCCCGCAGCGGTGGAACGGTCGTCAGCGCGGGACCGGCATGTGCGCCGACCGCGACGGCGGCGGCCCAGATCGCCTTCCTCACGGCGGCAACCTGACTGCCGCGGTCACGTCGACACCAGCGGTCGCGGACGATCGGACCGGGCGCCGGGCAAGGTCGCCGGTGTCGATGCGAGGTCGGATGCGGTGCCGAGCCAGGAGGCCGACGCCGACGCAGACGCGGAAGCAACGAGGTCCGCGACGACCCGGGCGGCGTCCAATGGCGTGGCTGGCACGAAGACGGGGGTCCGCAGCGCGGTCGCCACGGCATTGCGCAGCTCCGCCCGATGTCGAACCCATGGCGCCCACCCCGCGTCGTCCAACCTCGCGGCGTTGCCTCGACCGTGGCCGGGCAGGCATCGGTAGGTCAGCACCGGTCGGCCGCAGGCGAGCGCCTCGTGGACCGAGCAGCCGCCACCGCTCTGTATCACGATGTCGCAGGCGTGAAACAGCGCTGCCATGTCGTCCACCCACCCGAGCGGTACGCCCACGCCGCGCGCCGCCAAACGCGATCGTCCACGCTCGTTGCGGCCGCAGGCGACGACAGGCACGGCGAGACCGGTCGCGGCGAGGTCGGTAGCGGTTTGGCGAAACGCGCCGACGCCCCACGATCCAGTGACGATCAGCGCGAGCGTCTCCGATCGGGGCAGGCCGAATTTGCGACGTGCCTGCGCCTGCTCGCCGGGCTCGGCCGGTCGAAAAATCGGCGGCACGATCGGCGAGCACACCCGGACGTTGGCGGCACCTAGGCGATCCGCCGCATCGCCAGCGACGTCGTCCAACGCGATGTGGGCGTCGACGCCGTCCGCCACCCAGAGTCGATGCACCGACATGTCCGTCAGTAACGTCACGACCGGGACCGGCAACGATCCGGCCGCGCGCAGCCGGCCGAGGAGTTGGCTCGCCATCGGATAGGTCGACACCACCGCCACCGTGTCGGGACAGATCAGTTCCTGGAGCCGGCGCGTCGCAAGGCTGCCGATCCACGTGGCGGCACATTTGCCGCTGCGGTGCTCCATCCAGTCCGACAGCACGTTCCAGGTGTTCGGCACCGTACCGAGCTGGACGCGGTACGCCTGCCGCAGCGCCCGCCCGATGTGCAGCGGCATCAACTCCAGGAGGTCGACCTGTCGAGTCGCAAAGCCCAGCGCGGCGAGTCGCTCGCCGAGCCGGCGTGCCGCGACGTCGTGACCGCTGCCGAAGCTCGCCGAGACCAGCAGGATCGTGGGCAACGGCCGCTCCTGAGGATTCGATGAAGCGCCGCTCCCGCCGGTGGGGCGCGGCGCACTAGACTCGGTCGGGCAGACCGTACTACTACATCCTGTGTAGTAATTGAGGAGCGGCCGCATGGCACGCCGCCGACCGTCAGGCAGCCTCGAAGCCGAGGTCATGGCCGTGCTGGCCGGCGCCGAGCGGCCGATGTCGGCGGCGCAAGTGCGCGAGGCGCTGAGCGATGCGCTGGCGTACACGACGGTCATGACGGTGCTGACCCGTCTCGCCGACAAGGGACTGGCAATCCGGCAGCGCCGCGGTCGGGCGCACGTATACGCAGCGGTGCGCGACGAGGCCGAGGTCACCGCGCACCGGATGCGCCGGATCATGGATGCCGGTGAGGATCGCGTCGCCGCGCTGGCGCGTTTTGTCGACACGCTCTCCGACGACGAGGAAGCGATGCTGCTCGGCCTGCTGCACGGCACCGACCGAGACAACCGACCATGATCGTCTCGGTGGTGAGCTACCTCGCCCTCTGCCTGTTGTTCGCGGCCGCGGCACCAGGGTTGGTCGAACGCATGCCACCCGCGCTGGGCGCTCGCCTGATGGGATTCGGTCTGGTCGCGATGGCCGGTGCCGGTGTTTTCGTGCTGTCCTCGGCGGCGTTTGTGTGGCTGGCGCAACGGCCGAGGATCGCGCGGCTCGGTGCGTGGTCGCCGACCAAGCTGCGCGCGTCCGATCCGATTCCGCCGTCAGTCGGGGTCGCGTGCGTGGTGGTGGTGTGCTGTTGCGTCGCCGCCGCCGCGGTGCTGCTGACCCGCCGGTTGCGCTCACTTGGCCGGGTGCGAGCCGCCGTGGACCGATGCGGACGAGGGTCGCGCCGCGTCTTGGTGATTCGCGATAGCCGCGTCGAGGCGTTCACCATGCCGGGACGACGCGGCGGCCGCATTGTGGTGAGTTCCGGATTGCTCGACGCGCTGTCGTCGCCGGAGCGGCGCGCGGTGTTCGCACACGAACGGTCTCACGGACGCCACGGCCACCTGTGGTGGGCGCTCGCGTCCGACGTCGCCGTTGCCGCGAACCCACTGTTGCGCGGGCCGGGGCGAGCGATGAGTCACGCTATCGAGCGGTGGGCCGACGAGGACGCCGCCCGCGAGGTGGGCGACCGACGCCTCGTCGCGCGTACGCTCGCGCGGGCCGCCTTACTGCGTAAGCACGGCAGCATCGTCGCGGGCGAACTTGTCCTGCACGCCACGGCCAGCAATGTCCCCGAGCGCGTACGCGCGATGCTCGCCCCGCAACCGCGGCGCAACGTCGTAGCGACCGTGGCACTCGGCCTGATGGTGGTGGCCGCGATCGTCGCCGCGGTCATCATGCAGCGTTCGGCGGACGGACTGCTGGACACCGCCCAGGCCGTTAGCTGAGGTCGATCACGTCGTCGATCGGGCGGCGTGGCGTGGCGGTGGTCGGCTGGCCATAGCCGATCCGCACGATCATTTGCGCCGCACCGCGACGACCGGTCGCATCGCCGAGCGCGCGCCGATATGCGGGCACCTCGATCGGCTGCGACAACATGGACGCCGCGAGGCGTTCGTCGGTCGCGGCAAGCAGCAATGTCTGCAGCATCATGCCGGCCGCCACGTCGTCGTCCGGCCGGTCGTCGATGGTGCCGAGCACGGCAACCAGCGGATCGGATTCGAAGTCGCGGCCGGGTGCCCGCGGCGGTGCGCCGTAGTCGCGCATCGCCAACAGGTCCTGGCCAGCGGGCTCGACTCCGGCGTTGTGGACCGGGATGCCGACCGGGTCACCGCCGGCGCGCCCGGTCCACGTACGCATCTCGGCGACGTACCCGGGATCGTCCCGGAGCGCGCGCTCGGCGGCGGCGATGATGTCGGCGAACTGCGCGACGCGATGCCGTTCGTCGGTGAGCGCGAGCCAACCACCCGACGCCTCGACGACGTGTTGCATCCGCGCGCGAGCGGCACGTGGCACCGGCGCGTCCGCGAACGGCCGTCGGTTGCTGTGCCGGCGGGGGATCGCCGCGCACAGCGCACGGTCGGCCGGTGTCGGGGTGACCGCACCGTCCGCCGAGACGTGCGCCGCCAGGTCTCCGTCACGCCCGGTCGGCCGGATCCTTACCGCCGTGCGGATGCCGAGCACGGCCAGCCGCAGCCGGATGTTGGTCACCGCGGCGCCGCAGGCGACGCGCGCCGCCCACCCGCTCGGGTCGGCGACCGGAAGCGCGCGATACGGATCGATGCGGACCTCGATGGCGCCGTCCACGAGCCGGAACCGCCATGGCTGCTCGTTATACATCGACGGCGCGCGGATCGCGTCGGTGACGGCGGCTCGGAACGTCGCACGGTCAATGGTCAGCGCATCGGTCATGGCGCATCTCCCAGCATCCGTGCGTCCGGTGGCAGATCGAGGACATGCTCCAGTGCAGCGCTCGCAAGCACGTTGTGGGCAGGGCCGCCGGACCCGGCTGGGAGGGCCGATCGGCCCCGACGCCGCTTTGGCGGCCAGCCAACGTTTGCGTGCCCATGATGGCGGGCAGCCGTCGGTCGCAACCGTTGCCGCGGCGGTGGGTACGATCCGGGTCGTGGCAGGCCCGCGCGACGGCGACGATGGCGCCCGGCTAGGTGATGACCGGCGGCCGACGCCGACCCTGGATATCGCGGCGCTCTCGCGTGTGCGACTCGACGCGCTGCTTCAGGAGTTGCTCGACCGCGTCGGCGAGGTGATGACCAGCCGGGAACGGCTGTCGTCGCTGTTGCAGGCGGTCGTCGGCATCGGCAGCAACCTCGACTTGAACAGCACGCTTCGACGCATTGTCGTGGCGGCGTGCGGCCTGGCCGGCGCACGCTACGGTGCGCTCGGCGTGATCGGCACCGATCGACGGCTGGTCGAATTCATCACCGACGGCATCACCGTGCAACAGCGCGAGGAGATCGGCGACCTGCCCACCGGACGGGGGATACTCGGTCTGCTCATCGATGAGCCGTGGCCGGTGCGGCTGGCCGACATCAGCGAGCACCCGCGGTCGTTCGGCTTTCCGCCGAACCATCCGGTCATGCGCAGCTTCCTCGGCGTACCCATCCGCATTCGGGACCAGGTGTACGGAAACCTTTACCTGACCGAGAAGCAGGGCGCCGACGAGTTCAGTGACGACGACGAGCAGGTCGTGGTCGCGCTCGCCACGGCGGCCGGGGTGGCCATCGACAACGCGCGCCTCTACGAGACCGCGAACCGGCGGCAGCGCTGGCTCGAGGCCACCATGGAGATCACCGCGGCGCTGCTTGGCGAGGTGGATCGGCGCGCCGCTCTGCAACTTGTCGCCGACCGTGCGCGCGACGTGGCGGACGCGGCGTCGGTGCTCATCCTGCTGCGCCGCGACGACGATCCCGAAGCGCTATGCGTGGAAGTCGTCGCGCCAGGGCCGGTTGAGCTGGGCGGTATCGCGGTATCGGTGGCCGGTACGGCGCTGGACACCGTACTCGAGCGAGGCGAGCACGTCATCGTGCCGGACGTCGGGGCGGCCGCGCCGTGGCCCGTCGACCTTCACTCCGGTGCCGCGCTCCTCGCTCCGCTCGCGGCGTCCGGATCCGTGCAGGGCATCCTCGTGCTGGCGCTGCCGGCCGATGCCGACGGATTTGCCAGCGACACCGACATCAACATGATCACGACGTTCGCGTCCCAGGCCGCGCTCGCCCTCGACCGGGTCCGCGCGCAGGACGAGCGGCAACAGTTGATGGTGCTCGAGGATCGCGAACGCATCGCCCGGGATCTGCACGACGTCGTCATACAACGGCTGTTCGCGACCGGCCTCGGTTTGCAGTCCACGACGCCGCTGATAGTGCGGGACGACGTACGCATCCGGGTCGACAAGGCGGTCGACGAGCTCGACACGACGATCCGCGACATCCGGCGGGCGATCTTCGAGTTGCGCACGCCAGTCGCGGCGTCGTTGCGTGGCGACGTGATCACCGCGATCGACGATGCCGCGCCGGCGTTGGGATTCCGGCCGAGCCTGCGGACCACCGGCCCGGTGGACCACGCGGTGCCGGACGCCGTACGATCCGACGTGGTGGCGGTCGTCCGGGAGGCACTGTCCAATGTGGCACGTCACGCGCGCGCGACGCGAGCGACGGTTGAGGTGGCCCTCGCGGACCGAACGCTGACCGTACGCGTTGCCGACGATGGCGTCGGTGTCGCCGTTCCGCGCCCGACCGGTGCGCCGGAAACCGCGCCCGGTGCCGGTCACAGTCACGGCGGCAACGGAGTGCCGAACATGCGCCGCCGGGCCGAGCAGCACGGCGGTACTTTCGCGATGTCGGGTGCCGACACCGGCGGGACGGTGGTCACCTGGACGGTTCCGCTGCCTTCGGGGAGCTGAGCCCAACCGAGCCCAGCTAACTCCGCCCAAGCCACCGCAAAGCCGCGGCACGGCCCTGCCAGGCCCGGCCGAGCCCGGCCCGGCCTCACGCGCTCGCAACGGTCGTCGGAGCGTGCGCACCGTCGGCTGGTGCGACCGCGATGTCGGAGACCACGTCGACCACGCCGGGGATCGCCGCGACGACGCTCACGATCGCGGTCGCCGTGGCGGGCCGCGTGACAGTGCCATGCAACGTGACGACGCCCCGTGACACGCTTGCCACCACACCGCTCTCGTGGACGCCGAGGTCGTGGAGATGGTCCGCCACGGTCGTCGCTACGTCGGCGTCCTCGCGGGTAAACAGCCGAACGAGGTCCCGGCGCGAAATCACGCCGACGAGCCGGCCGTCGGTGTCGACAACGGGCAATCGCTTGACGCGCGCGGCATCCATCAGGCGAGCGGCGCCCGACACGCTCGCCTCGGCGCAGATCGTGATCGCAGGCGCGGTCATCAACGCCGCCGCAGTGTCGCCGAGCACCCGCCGGCTGCCGCTGCGTACCCGTCGCGCGGCCAGGGCGTGATGCGGCGCGCGATCGGCGTATTCCAGCTTGCCGAGCAGGTCCGCTTCGGAGACGACGCCGAGCACGCGGCCGACCGTGTCGACCACGGGCACGGCCGAAATGGCGTGTGTGACGAGCATGTCGGCGACGCGTCGCAGGCCGGTGTCCGGCGCGACCGCGATCACCTCGCGGCGCATCACGTCGGCGACCGTCCAGCGCGTCATCGCATATGCTCCTTGTCCGGCCTCAGCGCTGGTGCTCGCCGAGAAGCTTGGTGGCCAACACGGCGGCTTGCGTACGCCGTTCGAGCCCAAGCTTGGCGAGCACGCTCGACACGTAGTTCTTCACGGTCTTGTCGGCGAGGAACATCTTCTGCGCGATCTCGTGGTTCGTGAGGCCCTGTGCGACGTATTCCAGGATTCGCCGTTCCTGATCGGTGAGCGCCTTGAGTTCGGGCGGCTGCTGCACGCCGGATCGGATGCGCTCGAGCACCCGCGCGGTGACCGCCGGGTCCAGCAGCGACTGACCGGCCGCCACTCGCGTGACCGCGTCCACGAGGTCGGTGCCGCGGATCTGCTTGAGCACGTAGCCGGCGGCGCCCGCCATGATGGCGGCGAACAGCGCCTCGTCGTCCTCGTACGAGGTCAGGATCAGCCCCTGGATCGTCGGGTCGATCGCCCGCACGTCGCGGCAGACGTCGATGCCGTTGCCGTCCGGCAGCCGGGCGTCGAGCACCATCACATCCGGCCGCAGCGCGGGAATGCGGCGCGCGGCCTCGGCGGCCGACCCCGACTCGCCGACGATCTCGACGTCGCCGGCGGCCGTCAACAGGTCGGCGATGCCACGGCGGACGACCTCGTGGTCGTCTAGCAAAAAGACTCGGATCACATCTGCGTTTCTACTCCGCGCCGGCCCGGTGTCGCAGGGTCTAACGGCCCTGGATCCGATCGGCAGGTGGCCCGGTCGGCGGCGCCAGCCAGGACCTTTGGCCCTGACGATGCCGCCTCGATCGACAGACGGTGGGTCCTGGACCCCAGGGAGGCAGCCATGCACACCGACACCACACTCGACCGTGACGACGCGACGCGCGCGCTCGTGGCGGCGACCGAGGTAGCTGGCCGCGCGCCGTCGATCCACAACACCCAGCCGTGGCGGTGGCGCATCCACGACAGCGTGGCCGACTTGTATGCCGACGAACGCCGGCACCTCGCCGTCGCCGATCCGCAGCGCCGATTGCTCGTGCTCAGCTGCGGCCTCGCGCTGCACCACGCGTGCGTGGCGCTGGCCGCGACCGGTTATGCCGCCCGCGTCGATCGGATGCCCTACGGCGCCGATCCGGAACACCTCGGTCGGCTGGCCAGCGTCGCGGTCGACGGCCGCGTGCCAGTCACCGCCGAGGTCATGCGGCACATGCAGACCATCCGGGTACGCCACACCGACCGCCGGCCGCTCACCGTCGCGCCGGTCCCGGCCGAGGCAATCGCGGCGGTACGTGCTGCCGTGACGGCCCACCACGTCGGGTTCCACGTGCTCGATCGCGACGCCGTGCTCGACCTCGCTGCCGCGACGGATAATGCGCAGCGCGACGCGGTCGACGACGCGGCCGCCCGCGCCGAGTTGGACGCGTGGTCGGGCAGCGGCCGGGCGCCCGGCGTCGGCGTACCGGACAGCGTGATTCCGGTGCGGCCGACGCTCACCACGGTGCCATCGCGCGACTTCGGTCATCCCGGTGCGCTGGACGTGACGGATGAGCACGATCAGGCGGCGGTCTACGCGGTGCTGTATGCGCTCGGCGACGAGCCGCTCGACTGGCTGTGCGGCGGCGAAGCGCTGTCCGCGGCCTGGCTCGCGGCGACCGAGCACAACATCGCATTGCTGCCGATGTCGGCCGCGGTCGAGGAGGTCGCCGCGCGCCGCACGCTTCGCCTGATCCTCCGCGGGGTCGGCTATCCGCTCATCGCAGTGCGGCTGGGCATCGCCGATCAGCATGCGCCGGCGCCGCCGGCCACACCGCGATTGGCACACCGCGAAATCGTCGAGGTTACTGAGAACATGCCGGCCGCGGCGGCGAACCGGTCGTCGCGACCCGAAGCCGCAACAGCGGACCTTCGTCCCGGACCATTCGGGACCTTGGGCCCTGACCGCTGACGGCGCGGGCGCCGAGCATGGTGTCGAGGGCAGCACTGGCCCGGCCACCGCGGCGAAACAGTGCCGATCAGGGAGGCGTTTCGCCATGCGTCGCAAGGCATTCGACATGCTCGTCTCGTCCGTCGGCGTGATGCTGACGCTGGTGCTGCTGGTCGCCGGCGGGCTGCTGATGTGGGGCTACAGCTTCGCGAACACCAACGTCCACAACCAATTGGCCGCCCAGCAGATCTACTTCCCGGCCAAGGGCAGCGAGGCGCTCAAGCCGGCCGCGATCGGGCCCTACCTCAACCAGTACGCCGGTCAGCAACTCGTCACCGGCGCGCAGGCGAAGGCGTACGCAGACCACTTCATCGCGGTGCACTTGTCCGAGGTGGCCGGTGGCAAGACGTACGCGCAGGTGAGCGCGGCGGCGCAGGCAGATCCCAACAACGCCGCGTTGCAGGCACAGGTCAACACGCTGTTCAAGGGTGAGACGCTGCGCGGCATGCTGCTCAACGCGTACGCGTTCTGGCAGATCGGGCAGATCGCGCTCTACGCTGCGATCGCGAGCTTCGCACTCGCCGCCATGATGCTAGTGCTGTCCGTGCTCGGCATCGCGCACGTCCGACGGGTACCCGCCGAGGCGGAGCTGCTGACCGGCCGCGTACGCGAGCCGCAGGCGGCGACGCACTGACCGAGACGAAGCACGATCGTTCGTCGCCAATGGCGGACACACCAAACACCGAACGGGCCGGCGGGCGACCGCCGGTCCTTTCGTGTTGTCGTCCAGAACCGCGGCGCGACGGAGGACTCGCCCTACCCGACGCCGCTCCCGTTGCGGCCGAGAACCTGTTCGATGTACCGGCGCAGACTGCCGTCGGCGAGATGTGCCGCGGCATCGGCCGGAACCAGTGGCGCCAAGACGTCCGGGTGCGCCGCCATGATATCGAGCACTCCGACTGTCAGGCGGGTCGCGGCGGCGTACAGGTCCGAGGATGTGGTTGCCCGTCCGTCCAGCGCGAGACAGGCGAGGATGTCGTCGCGGTATCCGGCCGGTACGACATCGAAGTCGAGCAGCGTCCGCAGCGCCGCGATCCGGCTCTCCACGGGCGGCCGCGGATTGAACGGCTGCAGCAACGAGATGATCGACCGGGCGAGGTCCTGCGCGGCCAATCGCAACGCGAGGTCATCCGACCGGCGGACGGCATTGACGACCTTGCCGACCTCGCCTTCGAAGTGGTCGATCTCGGGCGGCCCGGCCGGATGGCCAATGCTTGTGCGGTCCAGCTCCTGCCGCCACGTATCGTCGGCGGCCCAGCACAGTCGCATGCGGTCCGTACTCGGCAGGAAAAACGCCCAGTCCTGTGGTTCGTCCGCACCAGCTAGCCACTCGTCGACCGAGCGGATCCACACCGAGATGCGCACCAGCCGGCCGTCCACCACCTCGAAGAGCGACGGCCACTCGTCACGCGGTTCGACCACTAGTACGTCGAAATCGACGTCGCTGTCCGGTCCCGCGTCGCCGCGCAGGTGGCTGCCGCCCAGCAGGATGGCGATCGCGTCGGGGACCTCGTCGCGGATCCGCGCCACGCAGCGGTCGATGAAGTCGTCGTCCGGCACCCGCTCACCCTGACACATCGCGATCGGCCCGGCACCGGCTCAACGGGTCGCATGGCCGCCCGGCAGAGCGCATGCTTGCGGTATGTCGCGACCGTTCGCTTCCTCCGCCGACCTCGCCGAGAAGACCGAGACGTTCGAGGTGTTGGGCGACGGCATCTATGCGCTGACCGCCGAGGGCGATCCGAACGTCGGTGCGGTCGAGGGCGAAGACTTCGTCGTGTGCTTCGAGGCGCGGGCGACGCCCTACATGGCCGGCCGGTGGCTGGCACATCTGCGTCAGCACGTGGACAAGCCGGTGCGTTATCTGGTGCTGTCGCACTACCACGCGGTCCGTACGCTCGGCGCGGCCGCGTTCGACGCGGAGATCATCGTCGCGCACGACGAGACACGGCACCTGATCGCCGAACGCGGTCGCGAGGATTGGGCATCCGAGGCGGGTCGGATGCCACGGTTGTTTACCGGCGCGGAGACCATTCCGGGCCTCACGTGGCCAACCGTGACGTTCTCCGATCGCCTGACGATCGATCTCGGCGGTGACCGCGGTGACCTCGTGCTGGCGTATTGCGGTCGCGGACATACTGCCGGCGACATCGTCGGTTGGGTGGCCAAGCAACGCGTGCTGTTCGCGGGCGATCTGGTCGAGGCGCAGGCGGCGCTCTACACCGGCGACGCGTTTCACGCCGACTGGTCGGCCGGCACGCTCGACAAGGTTGCCGCTTTCGGTGCGGAGGCACTCGTCGGCGGTCGCGGCGCCGTCGCGAGCGGCCGGGCGGCGGTGGACGCGGCGATCGCGCAGACGCGCGAGTTTCTGCTGACGATGCGGCGCGAGGTGGGCGATGTGCACCGGCGCGGCGGAACCGTCCGCGAGGCCTTCGCCGCCGCGCATGGCGCGCTCGAACCACGCTACGGGCGCTGGCCGATCTTCGAGCACTGCATGCCGTTCAATGTCGCGCGCCTATGGGACGAGCTGGACGGCATCGACTGGCCGCAGATCTGGACGGCGGAGCGGGACCGCGAGGTGTGGGAGGCCCTGCAATCGTGACCGACCGCCCGGTGCTCATCGCCGGCGGCGGCCCGGTTGGCCTGACGGCTGCGTTGTTGTTGGCCCGTCACGGCGTGCCGACCGTGGTGCTCGAGGCGGCACCGGAGCGCGACATCGTCGGCTCGAAGTCGATCTGCGTCCAGCGTGACGTGCTCGACATCTATCACCGGGTTGGCGTCGCCGACGCGCTGATGGCCGAGGGCGTGCGGTGGCAGACCGCGCGGACGTTCTACCGCAACCGCGAGCTGTTCACCGTACGGCTGCCGGATCAGGGCGGCAGCGCCTATCCGGCGTTCATCAACGTTCCGCAGTCGAGTGTCGAACGCGAACTGGAGCGCGTGGTGCGTGCCACGCCACTGGTCGACCTCCGCTACGGCCACCGAGTGCACGCGCTGTGGCAGGACGACGAGTCGGTCACCGTACGCGCGAGCACCGCCGACGGCGACGTCGAGCTGGACGGCAGCCATCTTGTCGCCGCCGACGGCCCTCGTAGCGCGGTCCGGGGCGTGCTGAACCTCGACTTCGACGGCCACACGTACGACGACTTGTTCCTCATCGCCGACATCCGAGCCGATCTGCCGTTCGCGGCCGAGCGCCACTTTCATTTCGATCCGGCGTGGAACCCGGGACGACAGGTGCTGGTGCATCCGCAGCCGGGCCGGACATGGCGCATCGACTGGCAGGTGCCGGGCGGCTTCGACCTTGCCGAACAGCAGACGCGTGGCGCGCTCGACGAGCGGATCCGTCGCATCACCGGGGACGAGCCGTACGAAGTCGCGTGGGTCACGCTTTACCGGTTCCATCAGCGCATGGCGTCTCGGTTGCGGGTCGGGCGGGTACTGCTGGCCGGCGACGCGGCACACCTCATGGCGCCGTTCGGTGCGCGTGGCCTCAACTCCGGCATCGCGGACGCCGAGAACGCGGCGTGGAAGATCGCGTTCCAGCGTCGCGGCTGGGCCGGGCCCGAGTTGCTGGCGAGCTACGAGCACGAACGCATGGCGGCGGCCGCGGAGAACCTGCGGGTCACCGGCGACACGATGCGCTTCCTGGTGCCTCACACCGACGAGGAACGGGCGTACCGTCGCGAGGTGCTCGACCGTGCCGTCAATGAAGTCGACGCGCGGGCGCTGGTGAACTCCGGCAAGCTCGCCGAACCGTACTGGTACGTGGACTCGCCACTGACCACCGGCGCACCACCGGCCGCGTTCCCGACATCACCCGGCGCCAAGCGGCCGCTGGTGGCCGGCGTGCTGTGCCCCGACGTACGGCTGCACAGCGGTCGGCTGCGCGAGTTGTTCGGCCTGAATTTCACCGTGCTCTCGTACGGTGTGGACGTTGCGCTGCCGCCCGACGTACCGGTGGATGTCTACGCGATCGAACGAATGGGCGACGCGCCGACGATCGCCGCCGCACTCGACGCGTCGCCGGGCTGGTGCGCGGTGGTACGCCCGGACGGCCACTTCGCCGCCGTGTTGTGGTCGCCGACGCCGACCGACGTGTTATGCGCCATCCGACGCGCATGCGGTCACGGACGACGATGAGCGAATGGCAGCCCTACCGCGCGGTGCTCGCGTCGGTCTCCGACGACTACCTTTCCGCGGCGGTGGCCGAACTTCGCGACGCGCTTGGCCGCGGCGTGTCCGTCGAGCGCCTCGCGGCCGACCTCGTGTCCGTCGTCGGGCCTGACCTGACGGCCGCGGACGTGGCCCGGGCGGTCACCGAGCGACCGCTGATCTTCACCCGCCACGTCACGAACTGCGTCGCGCGCTGCGAGCCGGACGATCTCGCCGACATTGCGGCCGCCGCGGTCGCCGTGGTGCGGCCCGGCCCGGTGGCCGATGCCGACGGGATCGCCGTGCCGGGTTCCGTAGAGAGGCTCGCGGTCCAGGCCTGGGCGTGCGGTGACCCGCCCGCCGGCTGCGGCCCCGCCGACGCGGCCGCGGCGATTGCCCACGCGCTGCGTGAACGCGGCATGTCCGTGGTGCGCGCCGGCACGGCACACGTGCTGTCCTGCTGCGTCACACCGGACGCGGTGTTCCTCGCACTGAACCGGTCGGCGGACAGCCTCGTCGACTGGCCGGGCGGACGCGTTCGGCTCGCGCGCGGGCCGGCACAGATTTCGCGCGCCGAGTTCAAGCTCGAAGAGCTAATCATGTTGCAGCCGCACACGTTGCCCACGCACGGCCGCGCGTTGGATCTCGGCGCCGCGCCCGGCGGCTGGAGCCGGCTCATCCGCGAGCACGGCCTCGAAGTGTGGGCGGTCGACCCCGGCGCGCTCGACCCGCGGCTCGGCCGCGACCGGCGCGTGCACCATGTTGTGACCACGGCCGGCGAATTCCTTCGCGGCACGCGCATGACGTTCGACCTGGTCGTCAACGACATGCGCATGGAACCGGCGATGAGCGCACAGATGATGGTCGACGCCGCCGATCGGCTGCGCCGCGGGGCGACCGCGGTGATAACGCTCAAGCTTGGCACGACCCGGGTGCTCGACACCGTGTCGGCATGCCTGCGGCTGCTCCGTCGGCGGTACGACGTCGTGTTCGGCCGGCAGCTGCATCACAACCGCCACGAGGCGACGATCGTGCTGACGCGACGCTGATCGCCACGCAGAGGCCGGACGCGGCCGGCATCCGGACCGACTAGGGTTGCCGGGTGACTACCCCCATCTTCGATCTGTGCGACGAATTCGTCACCCGCTCCGCGGAGCTTGACCCGATCTTCGCCACCATGCGTGGCATCGCCGGCCCGGTCACGCGCGTGGCGACCGACTTCGGCCCGGATGGTGTGGCGGCTCGCGCCGATCTCGTGGACACCACGCTGCGCCGCCTCGACGCGCTCACGCCGACCAGCGACGACGACCGCCTTGCCGCGGTCCACCTGCGCGAACGCCTTGCGGTCGAGCGCGATTCGCACGAAATCGGCGAGCCGCTACGAAGCCTGCGCGCGCCCTTCGGCATGCTGAGCACGCTGCGCGACAGTGTCGACCTGATGCCTCGCGCCGACGCCGATCAGTGGGCCGCGGTCGCTGCTCGGCTCGCCGCGATGCCGGAGATGCTGGGCGGCTGGCGTACCACGCTCGATCTGGGCCGATCGCGCGGTCTCCACGCGGCACGCCGGCAGGCGGTAGAGGCAGCCGCGCAGGCCCGCCGGTACGCCGGTGCGGACGGCGCCAGTCCGACCTTCGACACGATCATTGCCGGGTACGGCGACGGTCCGCTCGCCGCTGCGTTGGGCGCCGGCGCCGAGGCGGCGCACCGGGCGTACCTCGAGTTTGCCGGGTACCTGACCGATGTGTACGCACCGACCGCGCCGGAGCGGGACGGAGTCGGTTCGGACCGATATGTCGTGGCGAGCCGGTCGGCGCTCGGTGACACCGTCGACCCGGTCGACGCGTACGAGTGGGGCTGGGACGAGCTGTACCGTCTCGAGGCGGAGATCGCCGCGGAGCAGGACGCCATCAAGCCGGGCGCCGGGCACGCCGAGATCGTAGCGCTGCTCGACGAGACGTCCAGCGTGCCGACGCCGGAGGCATACCAGCAGTGGCTGCAGGAGCAGCACGACGCGGCGATTTCCCGGCTCGACGGCGTCCACTTCGACCTGCACCCGGCACTGCGTACGGTCAACGCGGTGCTCGCTACCGGTTCGAGTTCCGGCGCGGCGTACTACACGCCGCCGAGCGAGGATCTCTCCCGACCCGGTCGCACCTGGTGGCCGGTGGCAGGCCGGCAACGCTTCGGCGTGTGGAAGGAGCTCACCACTGTCTTCCACGAAGGCGTACCAGGTCATCACCTGCAGCTAGGAGCGGCGCGCGTGGCCGGCGACCGGCTGTCGCGCTACAGCCGCATCTCCGGCGTGAGCGGGCACGGCGAAGGGTGGGCGCTATATGCCGAGCGGCTCGCCGACGAACTCGGATGGTTCGCCGAACCCGGCACGCGCCTGGGCATGTTGCATGGCTCCGCACTGCGGGCCACCCGCGTGATCGTCGACATCGGGCTGCATCTCGACCTGCCGATGCCGGCTCGGGAGGCGGACACGTACGGACCGCGATGGACGTTCGACGTCGGTGAGCGTGTGCTCGCCGAACGCGGCCGACTGGCACCGCATCGCGTGCACCCCGAGATGGTCCGGTACGCCGGATGGCCGGCCCAGGCCACCGCGTACAAGTTGGGGGAGCGGGCGTGGCTCGCGGCGCGCGACGAGGCGAAGGCGCGGCAGGGCGCGGCGTTCGACATCAAGGCCTGGCACACCGCGGCGCTCGCGCTCGGCCCGATCGGTCTCGGCGGACTCGCGGAGACGCTCCGGCGCGCGGGCTGACGGGTGCACTCGCCGGGAACTGCGTCGGCCAGAGCGGGCGGCGAAACGGCGGTAGACCGAGCAGGATTCAAGAAGCGCGAACCCCGAAGCCGCGGATAGCGTGACGGTCGGTGCCACGGTGAAGGATTGCGCCAACGACGTCGGTGGCGGCCGCCGCAGCCACCAGAACGGCGCCGCCACGGGGACGGAGACACGATGAGCATGGCCACGAGGACGGATTCCCGGTCGCCCGCTTCGCACGTTGCGGACAGCCACGACTTGATCCGCGTGCACGGCGCGCGTGTCAACAATCTCAAGGACGTCAGCATCGAGTTGCCGAAACGGCGAATGACTGCGTTCACCGGCGTCTCCGGTTCGGGCAAGAGCTCGCTCGTGTTCGCCACGATCGCCGCGGAGTCGCAGCGGCTCATCAACGAGACGTACAGCGCCTTCGTACAAGGCTTCATGCCAACCCTGTCGCGGCCCGAGGTTGACCGGCTCGAGGGTCTGACCACGGCGATCATCGTCGACCAGGAGCGGATGGGCTCGAACCCGCGCTCCACCGTCGGGACGGCGACGGACGCCAACGCGATGCTCCGCATCCTGTTCAGCCGGCTCGGGCGGCCGCACATCGGGCCGCCCACCGCGTTCTCGTTCAATGTCCCGACGCGCATCGCAAGCGGCGTGATGAGGACGGAGAAGGGCGGGGCCGAGAAGAAGACCGTGGTTCGCAACGCGGTCTACCAAGGCGGCATGTGCCCGCGGTGCGAGGGGATGGGCGCGGTCACCGACTTCGACCTGACCGCCCTCTACGACGAGGAAAAGTCGCTCGCCGAGGGCGCGCTGAAGATCCCGGGCTACAGCATGGACGGCTGGTACGGACGGATCTTCAGTGGCTCCGGGTATTTCGACATGGACAAGCCGATCCAGAAGTTCACCAAGAAGGAACTGAACGACCTGCTCTACCGGGAGCCGACCAAGATCAAGGTCGAGGGCATCAACCTGACTTATGAAGGACTGATCCCGAAGATTCAGAAGACGATGCTGTCCAAGGACGTCGAGGCGATGCAGCCGCACGTGCGCGCGTTCGTGGAGCGCACTATCACGTTCACTACGTGCCCCGAGTGCGACGGCACTCGACTGTCCAACCAGGCGCGGTCGTCGAAGATCGGTGGCAAGAACATCGCCGACGTCTGCGCCATGCAGATCAGTGACCTGGCGGGCTGGGTACGCGGACTCAAGGAACCGTCCGTCGCGCCGCTGCTCGCCGGGCTGCAACACCTGCTCGACTCGTTCGACGAGATCGGGCTCGGATACCTGTCGCTCGACCGGCCGTCCGGAACGCTGTCCGGTGGTGAGGCGCAGCGGACCAAGATGATCCGGCACCTCGGGTCGTCGCTGACCGACGTGACGTACGTCTTCGACGAACCGTCGATCGGCCTGCACCCGCACGACATCGAGCGGATGAACGTGCTGCTGCGGCAGCTTCGCGACAAGGGCAACACGGTGCTCGTCGTGGAGCACAAGCCGGAGATCATCACGATCGCCGACCACGTTGTCGACCTCGGCCCGGGTGCCGGTACGGCGGGCGGTGCGGTGTGCTTCGAGGGCACCGTCGCGGAGCTTCGGAAGAGCGACACCACGACCGGACACCACCTCGACGACCGAGCGAAGCTCAAGCCCTCGGTGCGTTCGTCGGCCGGCGTGCTCGAGGTGCGGGGCGCGTCGACGCACAACCTCCGCAACGTCGACGTGGACATCCCGCTCGGCGTGCTGTGCGTCGTCACTGGTGTGGCAGGTTCGGGAAAGAGCTCGCTGATCCAGGGCTCGGTCGCCGGACGTGACGGGGTCGTGGTGATCGACCAGGGCGCGATCCGCGGTTCGCGACGAAGCAATCCGGCAACGTATACCGGTCTGCTCGACCCGATCCGCAAGGCCTTCGCCACCGCGAACGGTGTCAAGCCGGCGCTGTTCAGTTCGAACTCCGAAGGCGCGTGCCCGACGTGCAACGGCGCCGGCGTCATCTACACCGAGCTGGGTGTGATGGCGACAGTAGAGTCGACGTGCGAGGACTGCGAGGGCAAGCGGTTCCAGGCCGCCGTGCTGGAATACCACCTCGCCGGACGCAACATCGCCGAGGTGCTTGCGATGTCAGTGACCGAGGCGACGGAGTTCTTCGGAAACGGGGACGCGCGTACCCCGGCCGCTCACAAGGTTCTCGACCGGCTCTCCGACGTCGGGCTCGGGTACCTCAGCCTTGGCCAGCCGCTGACCACGCTGTCCGGCGGCGAGCGACAGCGGCTCAAGTTGGCCGCCACGATGGCCGACAAGGGCGACGTCTACGTACTCGACGAGCCGACCACCGGTCTGCACCTCGCCGATGTCGAGCAGCTTCTCGGCCTGCTTGACCGGCTGGTCGACGCCGGCAAGTCGGTCATCGTCATCGAGCATCACCAGGCCGTGATGGCGCACGCCGACTGGATCATCGACCTCGGCCCGGGCGCCGGCCGCGACGGCGGCCGCATCGTCTTCGAGGGCACGCCGGCCGACCTCGTCGCGGCTCGCGCCACGCTCACCGGTCAGCATCTCGCGGCGTACGTCCGCACGTGAGCGGCTCACGGTTCGGCGGCATGGACGAGGCCGTTCGTGCGTACATCGACGCCATCGATCCGCGACACCGGCCACTCTTCGACCGGCTGCAGGGTCTCATCCTGGACGCGTACCCGGGTGCGAGCGTCACGTTGTCGTACCAGATACCGACCTACCGTGTCGGCAGCCGTCGCGTGTACTTGGCCGCGTGGCGACACGGCGTGTCCATCTACGGTTGGGATCGCGACCGCGACGGCGGGTTTCTCGCCCGCCACCCGGAGCTCGGCTCCGGCAAGGGCACCATCCGGCTGCGTGTCGAGGACGCCGCGCGCATCGACGACGACGAGTTCCGCCACCTACTGCACGCCGCGCTCGACGAGACGGCGTGACTTTCGGGCGAGTACGAGCGCGGGTGGCGCGGCTCGTGTAACGGAACATGGCACGAGCGGAACCGGCGCGCGGGATGCCGCGTCTCAGGGACATGACTAAGCCGTCCCGCTGGCCGTTGGTGGCGAGCATGCTCGTGGTGTTCGGTCTCGGCACCTCAGGGTGCACCGGTGGACTGACTTCGTTCCGGACGCCGACCTCGCTCGGTGCGCTGTCGCTGGTCGCGTTCAACAGTTGCGACGATGCGCTCCAAGGATTGCGACAGGCGGCGGAGGCGAGCGTCGGACCGTACGGCCTGCCCGGCAACGTTCCGACGGCCGTTGCGCTCGCTAAATCTGGCGCAGCTGTGCCGGAAGCTGCGCCGGCGGCGGGATTCGACGCCGCTGGTCGCTCGGCCGCGGACAGTGCGTCGCCGGACTACTCGCGGACGAACGACCACGAGATCGGTGTGGACGAACCGGATCTCGTCAAGACGGACGGTCGGCGCATCGTCACGCTCACCGGCGGCGTACTGCGCGTTGTCGACGTCGCAACCCGTACGCTCACCGGCGAGTTGAACCTCGCCGCGAACACCGGCGGCTACCTGCCGGCGAACCTGTTGTTGGACGGCAACCACGTGCTGGTGCTGGTAAACGCCGGCTACGCGGTGCCCGAAGGCGATCTGCCGATGCCGATGCCACCGATCGACGTCGCACCCGGCGCGACCGGCGGCGGTGCATCGTCTGGTGGCGGCGCGGCGTCGCCTGGTGGTGGCGGTGGCAAGCCCATGCCGGTCGAGCCGCCGGTCACGCCGATCGCCGGCCCACGGCTGCTCCTCGTCGACATTACGGGCAAGCCCTCGATCCTCGGCTCGTTCGAGATCGACGGTGGGCTCGTGGACGCTCGTCAGGTTGACGACACGGTCCGCGTGGTCGTGAGTTCGACACCCCGAATAGCTTTCCCATCCAACTTTGGCAACGCGACCGAAACCACCCTCGTGGCCGCTAACCGATCCGCGATCGCGCACGCCGATCTGTCCCAGTGGCTGCCGCGGATCCAAGTTACCGACCACGGCAAGACCCGGACCTCGACCGTGCCGTGTGGCGCGGTGCGGCGACCCGCGTCGTTCTCCGGCGGCAACCTGCTCACCGTTCTCACGTTTGACATGTCCGCGGACAATCTCGGCTCCGGGCTGCCAGTCAGCATCGCCGCGGACGGTGACACCGTCTACGCGACACCGCAAAGCCTGTACGTGGCAAGCGATGACAGGTGGCGTTATCCAGTCGGCGGGATCGATCCAGGGTTCGGAGTGGTGCCGCCGGATGCTCCCGACGACTCGGTCCGTGGCGACGGAACGACCAAGGCCGCTCCCACCGCGCCGAGTACGCCGCGCGAGCACACCACGATCTACCGGTTCGACACGTCCGGCAGCGGGCGACCGACGTTCGTCGCCGCCGGCCGCGTTCCGGGATATCTGGTCAACCAGTACGCGATGTCGGAGTGGAACAAGACGTTGCGGCTGGCCACCACGACGGGTACGTCCTGGTCGATCGCCGACGGCAAGCCGACCGGTGCCCAGACGAGTTCCTCGGCGGTCTACGCGCTGTCGATATCCGGCCCGGAGATGTCGGTGCTCGGTAGCGTCGGCGGGCTCGGTGTGCAGGAACGCATCTACGCGGTGCGATTCATCGGCCCGGTGGCGTACGTCGTCACGTTCCGCCAGACCGACCCGCTCTACACGGTCGACATGAGCGATCCGGCGCACCCGCAGGTGCGCGGCGCGTTGGAGCTCACCGGCTACTCGGCCTATTTGCATCCGGCGTCCGACACGCGACTGATCGGCGTGGGCCGGCAGGCCGACCCGCTCGGACACGTCGGCGGCCTGCAGGTGTCGCTGTTCGACGTGACCAACCTGAGCGCGCCGTCGCGCGTCGACACCGTGTCGATCGACTCGGGGGCGTCCGCCGCCGAGTTCGACCCGCACGCATTCCTTTACTGGCCATCCGACGGGCTCGTGGTGGTGCCGCTGTTGAACTACGGCGGGTACGGACCATCCGGTGGCGTACTCGTGCTCCACGTCAGCAACAGTGCGCTGGACAACCTCGGCTTCCTCGACCAGCCCGTCTCGAACAGCTACGCCTACCAGGCGCAGATCAGCCGTTCCCTGGTTATCGGCAGCACACTGTGGACGGTCTCGGACGCCGGCCTCATGGGCAACAGTCTCACCGATCTGTCGCGGCAGGCATGGCTGCCGTTTGGGTGATCGGCAAGGGATCGACGTCGCCGGGCCGTTCACAGGCCCGGCGACGGACGGTCCGGCTCGGCGGGTCGTCCCGCGCCGTGACGGCCGGCAAAGCGCCGATGTCAGTCGATCGACTCCCAGTAGACCTCGATGCGCCAGCCATCCGGGTCGAGGCACTTGAACGACACCAGATCCGGCTCGTCGTCCTGCTCGACGATCTCGACGCCGTCCGCGACCATCCGCTCGCGCAGTTCGTGGACCCGTTGCGCATCGGGCAGCGCGAATCCGAAGTGGAGAAACGCTGGCTGGGCGGTGATATCGCCCGGGTGCAACGCAAGGTCGAAGCCGTCGGCGTTGCGTACGATGACGGTGCTGTCCGGATACGTTCGCGCGGTGCTCGCGTCGAAGCCGAAATACGTCTCGTAGAACGCGAGACTGCGCGGGTAGTCCCGGACCGGCAGCCCGAGATGACTGAGATGCATCGTCTAAGTATCGCGACGGCGGCCGAGGTCGTGAAAGAGTCTCGTGGTGCGTTACGACTTCGTGATCGTCGGTGGTGGCTCTGCCGGCAGTGTGCTGGCCAATCGACTGTCCGCCGATCCCGCGAACCGTGTGCTCGTCCTCGAGGCGGGACGGCCGGACTATTCGTGGGACGTACTCATCCACATGCCGGCCGCGCTCACGATGCCGATCGGGAATCGGTTCTACGACTGGCGGTACGCCTCGGAACCGGAACCACACCTGCAGGGCCGCCGCATCTACCACGCTCGGGGCAAGGTGCTCGGCGGTTCGAGCAGCATCAACGGCATGATTTTCCAGCGCGGCAACCCGATGGACTACGGTCGGTGGGCCGCCGATCCGGGCATGAGCGCTTGGGACTACGCGCACTGCCTGCCGTACTTCAAGCGGATGGAGAACTGCCTTGCGGCGGAACCGTCGGACCCGTTTCGCGGGCATGACGGACCACTCGTGCTCGAACGCGGCCCGGCATCCGGGCCACTGTTCCAGGCGTTCTTCGCGGCCGTGCAAGAGGCCGGATATTCGCTGACCGACGACGTCAACGGCGTACGGCAAGAGGGTTTCGCCGCGTTCGACCGTACGATTCACCGCGGCCGTCGGCTGTCCGCGGCACGCGCCTACCTGCATCCGGTCCGCGGCCGCCGAAATCTCACCGTGTTGACGCGCACGATGGTGACGCAAATCCGGATCGCTGACGGGCGGGCCAACGGTGTGGATTACACGCACCGTGGCACGCGACGATCCGTGGACGCCGGCGAGGTGGTGCTGTGTGGCGGCGCGTTCAACTCGCCGCATCTCCTTGCGCTGTCAGGCATCGGCGACGCCGACGTGTTGCGATCCGTTGGCGTGGAGCCGCGACATCACCTGCCGGGCGTTGGCGCGAATCTGCAGGACCACCTCGAGGTGTACGTCCAGTACGCGTCGCGGCAACCGGTCTCGATGCAGCCCTACCTGAACAAGCTCCGCTGGCCCGAGGTCGGCGCGAAGTGGTTGTTCGGCCGCACCGGACCCGGCGCGACGAACCACTTCGAGGCCGGCGGCTTCGTACGGTCGAATGACGGCGTCGGGTACCCGAATCTGATGTTCCACTTCCTGCCGATCGCGGTGCGCTACGACGGATCCGCGCCGGCCGGGGGTCACGGGTACCAGGTGCACGTCGGTCCGATGTACTCCGACTCGCGAGGTTCGGTGACGCTCGTCAGCCCAGATCCGCTCGTACCGCCGGCGTTGCGGTTCAACTACCTGTCCACCGCGCGGGACCGGCGCGAGTGGGTGGAGGCGGTGCGCGTCGCGCGGAACATCCTCAATCGTCCGGCGATGGCGCCGTTCAACGGCGGCGAACTGTCGCCGGGCGCCGAAGTGCGCACCGACGACCAGATCCTGGACTGGGTCGCACGCGAGGCGGAGACGGCACTGCACCCGTCGGGTACCGCCCGGATGGGCCTCGACGACGGATCCGTGGTCGACCCGGCAAGCATGACGGTGCACGGCATTGCGGGGCTACGGGTGGTGGACGCGTCGGTGTTCCCCTACGTAACGAACGGGAACATCTACGCCCCGGTGATGATGGTCGCCGAGAAGTCGGCCGACATCATCCTCGGCAACACGCCACTGCCGGCTGAGCCGGTCGAGTTCTACCGGCACGGTGTCTGATGGCTTGCGGCGGTTGAAGTCGGTGCAACTTCTCGGATATTGAGGCTAAATCTCGTTGCGAGGCAGCAACTTCCGGGTAGTTGCGGTGCCTAAACCTACGACGACCCGCTAGGAACGCAGGTAACGCAACACGGCGAGCACACGGCGGTTGTCCGCGTCCGACGGCGGCAGACCGAGCTTGGCGAAGATGTTCGCGCTGTGTTTCTCCACGACCCCAGCGGTGATGTAGAGCGCGTCGGCGATGCCCGCGTTCGAGCGGCCTTCGGCCATCAGCGCGAGCACGTCCCGTTCGCGCGCGGTGAGCGTCGCCAAGCCGGTGGCGTCGCGGCTGGTACGCAGGAGGTGCCCGACGACTTCCGGATCAAGCGCCGTCCCGCCGCTTGCTACGCGTACCAACGCATCCAGGAACTCGCCGATATCGGCGACCCGGTCTTTCAACAGATAGCCGACGCCGCTCGCATCGCCGGCGAGCAGCTGCGCGGCGTACCGCGTCTCGATGTACTGAGAGAACACGAGTACCCCAACGCCCGGCTGGTCGCGGCGGATGTCGAGGGCGGCGCGCAGCCCCTCGTCGGTGTGTGTCGGCGGCATCCGAATGTCGACGATTGCCGCATCGGGCCGGTGCTCGGCGACCGCGGCGCGCAGCGAGTCGGGATCACCGACCGCGGCGCAGACGTCATGGCCATGATCGGTGAGCAGCCGGACCAGTCCGTCGCGCATCATGGCGGCGTCCTCGGCGATCACCACACGCATATCGGCCCGCCGCATACGATCTCCGGCGCCCTCATCACGCCGACATCGGAAGGTCGATGGCGATGGTTGTCGGGCCGCCGCTCGGGCTCGTCACTCGCATGTCGCCATCCACCGTACTGATCCGCCGGGTTAGTCCGGCGAGTCCGCCGCCCGCCGTCACGGAGGCGCCGCCGATTCCATCGTCATCGACCGTGATGGCCAGCGTCTTGTTGCTGCGCGCCGTGACGTCGATCGCGATGTGCGACGCCTGGCTGTGCTTCGTGGCGTTCGCGAGCAGCTCAGCGATGCAGAAGTAGGCGATGGTCTCGATGGCCGGCGCCGGCCGGATCGGCAGGTCGGTCGTCAGCCTTGCCGGAATCGGGCAGCCGGCGGCAAGCGTGGACAGCGCGTCGGGCAGTCCGGCGTCGAGGACCGGCGGATGGATGCCGCGCACCAGGTCGCGCAGATCGGCCAGGGCGTCCTTCGCGCCGCGATGCGCCGCGGCAACGAGTTCGCGTGCCTCGTCGACGTCCGGCGCCGCGCCGTCGGTGCCCAGCTTCTCGCTCGCCATGCCGAGCGTCATGGCGAGCGTCGCGAGCCGGATCTGTGCGCCGTCGTGCAGGTCGCGCTCGAGCCGGCGCACCATCGCCGCGGCGTCGTCGACTGCTTGTGCGCGGCTGTCGCGCAGTTGCCGTACCTGCTCGGCGAGCTTGCCCGGGCCGAGCAGCGGGCGCATCACGGCCACGTCGAGGCGGCTCACACCACGCGCCAACCACGGTGCGGCGAGCAGCATCGCCACGCCCGCACCGAATGCCGCGAACGTGCCGCCGAACGTCTCGACGTGGAACAGCCCGAGCGGCGTCACCATCGGCACCGCGCTCAGGCGCACGCTGGGTGGGTGGTTGCGGAACAGACGCCACCAGAACGGGTACGAGATGTTGACGATGCCCGCCACCCAACACAACACCGCGTAGCCCTCGGCAACGGACAGCGGGATCTTGACCAGGCCGTACCCGAGCGCACGCCACCCAGGCCCGTCGCCGAGCAAGGCGCCGATCGTGCGCTCGCGACCACTGGCGGAGCGCCTCGGTGGTGGTGGCTCGATGCGCGTGTCGAGCAGCTGCGCCGCGACACGGCGTTGCAACGCGCCGTACGCTCGTCCGGCCGGTGTCGCGAGCACAACGATGGCCACCAGCCCGAGCGGGATGATGACAAGGAGGCTCACGTTGACGGCGGGCTGATGATCTGGGCGCGGGAGCAGCAGCGTGACCGCGGTCGCGAGCCCGATGAGCACGAAGGGTGCGGCGAGCACCACGAGGCCGAACGCAACGCCGATCAGGCAGAATGTCAGCTCGCGGCGGGCGCGGCCGGTGAATGGCGCCACGAACGCCGTGCGTACCGCCATGCCGGCGCGCGCGAGCGCAATCTGTTCTCGCGGCGTGTCGGTCACCCCGTCATTGTCCCGCGTCGGCCTAAACATCGGTTGTCCCGCGTCGGCCTAGACATCTCGACGGCGCAGCACCACGGTGCCGAGGCCGGTTGCGAGCGCCGCGTACGCGACCATCACGCCGATCCCGGCCCAAGCATTCAGCGCGCCCGGCACCGGTGCGGTGGTCACGATCGAGTTCGCGAGGATGATCATCGGAACGAATCGCGACACCGCGATGCCCGACTCGCCGAAGATGCCGGCCAGGAACAGCGGCACGAACATCGCACCGAACAGCGTGCCGATCGCACCGACGCCGTGCCGGATCAACGTACCCAGCCCGAGCCCGAGCAGCCCGACCACCACAACGTACGCGCCGGTCAGCAGTACCGGCCGCAGTACGTCGCCGTTCGCAAGCGACCCGTGCGGAATCGGCGTGCCCCGGATCGCGAGCTGACCCGCGAAGAAAGCACCGACGCTGCCGGCGATGCCGACCGGCACCGTGATCGCGGCGCAAACCGCCAGCTTCGCGGCGAGTACGAGGCGCCGGCGCGGCGTCGCCAACAACGTCGAGCGGATCGTGCCGGAGGAATACTCGCTCGACATCGCGAGCACGCCCCACGCGCCGACCAGCAACTGGGCGAGGATCGCGCCGCTCAGGCTATTGTCGACGATCTGTTCCATAGTCGCGACCGGTGTGTGGTGGCGATATCCGATGCCGACACCCGCGCCGGTCGCGATCATCGCCACGGCTGCCAACGCGAGCAGCCATCGGGTCGACCGTACGCTGCGCACCTTGAGCCATTCGGCTCGTACGGCCTCGCGGAATCCGTACCGGTCGGTCGGGCGGCTCGCCGCCTCGGGAAGCGTTAACGACGTCATCGCACTGCTGCCTTTCGGATCGTTGCTGCCTGCCCGGTCCGTGGTGCCAATCCGTCGTCCGACGTCAGATCAAGGAACGCGTCTTCGAGCGTTGCGTAGCGGGACGCGAGATCCGCGACCGTCGTGTCGGCGAGCAGTCGACCCCGACCGATCACCACAAGACGGTCGGCGGTCAGCGCCATCTCGCTGATGAGATGGCTCGAGACGAACACCGTCCGGCCCTCCGATGCCAAGCCGCGCATGAGGTCGCGGATCCACCGCACGCCCTCCGGGTCGAGCCCGTTGACCGGCTCGTCGAACAGCAGCACGCCGGGGTCGCCGAGCAGCGCGGCCGCGATGCCCAGTCGCTGCGCCATGCCGAGCGAGAATCCCCGTACCCGACGCTTCGCCGCGCCGGACAGGCCGACCATGTCCAGAACGTCGTCGACGCGCGACCGCGGGATGCCGTTGCTCGCCGCGAGGGCCGCCAAGTGCGCTCGTGCGCTTCGGCCAGGGTGGAACGCGTGCGCCTCGAGGAGCGCGCCGACCTCGCGCAGCGGCCAGGCGAGGCTCGCGTACGGCCGTCCATTGATCGTCGCACGTCCGGCGCTCGGCGCGTCCAAGCCGACAATCACTCGCATCGTCGTCGACTTTCCGGATCCGTTCGGCCCGAGGAACCCGGTCACGATTCCGGGGCGTACGTCGAAGCTCAGGCCGTCGACGGCGACCACTGAGCCGAAGCGTTTCGTCACGTTGTCAACGCGGATCATCACACCTCCAGGCGGTACGCCGCCGCACGAAACGGCGACGTACCAACGCTATGGAGCGCGCGAAGAACCGGGAACGCGGAAACCTCCCGACTTTCGTTGGGGGAAATCCCCTAACGGCGAGCGTTGAGTGTGCGGCGCGGACGCGACCGACCGTCAACCGGCCAGGTGTCCCCACGTCGACTCGAGGTCCGACCACGGCCCGTGGGCGACCGCCCGGCCGGCGTTGAGCACCAGCACCTTGTCGGCCTGTCGCAGCGCGGCCCGCTTGGACGTCGACCCGATGACTGTCAAGCCGTTGCGCCGCAAGGCTTCCCACAGCGCGAGCTCGGTCGTCACGTCGAGCGCGGACGAGACGTCGTCCGCGATCAGCAGTTCGGTGCGCGGAGCGAGCGCCCGCGCGAGCGCGACGCGCTGCAGTTGCCCACCGGACAGCCGCGTGCCCTTGTGCCCGATCAGCAATGACAGGCCGGATCCCGCAGACGCGACGTCGTGGTCGAGCTGCGCGGTCGAGGCCGCTGTCAGCGCTTCGACGTCGTGGCCGAGCCGGATGTTGTCGGCCAGCGAACCGGAGAACACGCGCGGCAGCTGCGCGACGTATCCCACCTGGTTCGGCCGCAGGAACAGTTCCGGCTCAGTGACGGACTGCCCGTTCCAGCGAAGCTCGCCCGCGTGATGCACGATGCCGGCGAGTGCCCGCAGCAGCGATGACTTGCCCGAGCCGACCGGCCCGAGTACGAGCACCAGCTCGCCACGCGCGACACTCAGGTCGATGTCCGCGACTGCGAGCGTGCCGTCCTCGTGCACCGCGCCGAATCCGGCGAGTTCGAGACGCTGCAACGGGTGCCGCGCCGCTGGTTCCGGCGCCGGCGCGGTGCCGGCGGAGATGTCAACGCCTGGCACATCGGCCGAATAGTGCCCGGCGCCGGACATGCTGACGGTCCGGCGCGTCCAGACACGCGCCGACGGAAGCTGCGAGATCAGCGACGCGGTCGTCCAGGCGAACCACCTTGCCGCGCCGAGCGTGGAGACCGCGACGAGCGTCGCGGCCGCCGACAGGCGCCCGTCAAGGAAGAGCGCCCACGCGCCGATCGGCAGCATGCCGGACAGGATGGACGGCGTCGACCGTGCCCATACCTGGATCGCGATCTCGCGACGTTGCCGCTCGCTGCGATCCCGGTCCAACCGCGCAAGATGGTTGAGCACCGGACCGGTCGCGCCGGCGAGCTTCACCGTGCGGGCGGCCGATAGCGACGACACGAGCGCGGTCGCAAACGCGGCGCGCGCCGCGACGGTCCGGCGAGCCGACGCCGCGAGGCGCGGGCCGAACAGCGTCGCGGCGAGCCCGGACGCCACCATCGTGCCGGCGAAGAACAGCGCGGGTACGAATGAACCGGAGATCAGCGTCATCGCGACCAGGGTCACCACACACGCCGATTGGTCGATCACGTTGTCGGCGAGGATCACCACGCGTTCTGTGTCGCCGCCCTGCGCGATGACCTCGGCGGGGGTGTGCGAGCTGATCCGCCGCGGTCCGGTCTGCCCGTGTACGAGCCGCAGGCTGATCCGCAGCATCTGCCGCACCCACCACTCCGGGAACCACTTCGAGGTGAAGTAGGGCACCGGCAGCGTCAATATCAGCGCGGCGAGGATGCCGGCGGCCGGCCAGAACAGCCCACCGGAGCCGTCGACGAGATCCGCCCACAACCACGGCAGCGCGGCGCCGTCCAGGCCGACCACCACCATGATCAGGAACAGTCCGGTCGACACCACGCCGTAGCGGGGGTCGTTGGTGGTCAGGCGAACGATCTCCCACAACGTCCGGGTCCGGGGAGCATCGGGAAGCGCCGGTGGGTCGGACCTGGCCGGCGCGGCCATCGCTACCGTCTCGGCGCGTGGCAGCACATCCACGGCAGTCGTGCTGGCGCCGGCGGCTCGGTCGGCACCCACCGGCGTGACCGATGACGTCCCGCCGGAGACACCGGCACTGACCGGCATCGTGGCGTTGCTCCGCGCCAGCAACTCAGCGAAACGCTGCGACTCGACAAGCGGACCGGCCTCGACGAGCGCACCGTCCGCGAGAACGACGACCTCGTCGCAGCGCTGCACAGACGACAGCCGGTGCGCGATGACAATGCCGATCCGGTTGTGCAGCAGGCGCTCGGTGGCGCGCTGCACGCGTGCCTCCGTGACCGGGTCCAGCCGCGCGGTGGCCTCGTCCAGGATCACCACGTGCGGGTCACGGACCAAGATGCGCGCAAACGCGACGAGCTGTTCCTGGCCGGCCGAGAGCGCGTGGCCACCGTCGCCGAGGCGGGTCTGTAGGCCGTCCGGCAGGTCGGCGACCCACGTGCCGAGCCCCAACTCGTCCAACGCCGGTCCGGCCCGGTCCAGCAAGGCCGGATCGAACAGAGCGATGTTCTCCGCCACCGTGCCGGCGAGGATGTCGGTGCGTTGCGGCACCACCGCCACCCAGCGACGCAGCTGCTCGACGTCCAGGTCGAGGACGTCCGTACCGGCGAGGAAGACCGTACCGGCCGGCACGTCCACCGCTCGGGTGAGCGCCTTGGCCAGCGTTGACTTGCCGGAACCGGTCCGGCCGATCACCGCGTACGACTTGCCGCGCTGGAAGTTCAGTGTCACATCGCGAAGCGCGGGCGGCCGGTCGTCGGCGATCGCCCCGGCGGCGTACGAGAACGTCAGGTTGCGAACGGCAAGGTCGCCATCGGTCGGCTCGGCGCCCTCGGATCGCTCCTGGGGTGCGCCGCGCAGCAGCTGGACGCGACCCCAGGCGCCGAGCGCGTACTGCAACTCGGGCACCATCCGGCCGACACGCTCGACAGTGCCGGCGAACGCCAGCGCGAGCAGCCACACCGCGGTGAGTCGAGCGCCACTCACCTCGCCGGTGGCCAGCGCCCACGCGCCGCCGACTACGATCGCCGCGACGCAGGCCATAACCGCGGTGGACGCGACGACGGTGACCCATGCCGACCGCAGCCACACGCGCCGACCGCGCTCGAGGACCACGCTCGCACGGCGGGCGTAGAGCCGAAGCACATACGGCCGGGCAAGGTTGGTACGGACGTCGTCCTGGCCGTGGATGGATTCCTCCATGACGGCGGCGAGATCGGACCACGCTTCTTCCTCGGCCATCCGGGCCGGCGTGATCTCGCTTGTCGGGCCGCGCAACCGCGCGACGAGGAGCACCGCGACGAGAATCATGCCGACTCCGGCCGGCCACCACACGGCGACCGCGATGATCGCCGAGAGCGCGCCGATCGCGACCGACTGCGCGATGCGTATGCCGGCGCCGCGAACCTCGGAGCCGACCTGGTAGACGTCCCCGTCGATGCGGTCGAGCAATTCGCCGACCGGAGTCGACTCAAGCGTCGGCAGATCCTGCCCGAACGCGACGCGGCACAACTGCCGCCGCACCGCGGCCGACCAGTCGGCGGTCAGCCGGGCCGCGAGCAGTCCGACCACGAGGTCGCCGGCCACGCCGATGACGAGTGACAGCGCGAGGACGGTGAAGAGGAAGCCGGAGCGGTAGAGCAGCACCGGGCCGGCGAGGCCGGCGGCGGCGGCCTGTCCAGCGGCACCGAGAGCGAGGAGCGCAACGAGGACCGCCGCGCGTCGGGGCGAGGCGGCCCAGAGATCGCGGAACAGGTTCATGGGGCTCCCCGATGCGGGCGGACGGGCCTTTAGCCTGCTCCTGGGCGCCGCCGCGCTCAACGGGTTTTCGTGTGGCGCGAAGCCGCGGTTGGACGACAATGCTCTTGTGGCGACGCGCGACGGATCCGGAGCCGACCGACATGAACTCGCTGAGTTGGCGCGCGGACGCGCCGAAGAACTCGCCGATGCCGGCGTGGTCGCGGTCGCGCTCACCTGGGTCGACAACGTCGGTGTGACGCGCGTCAAGGCGGTGCCGGTCGCGCGCCTCGAGCAGGCGGTCACCGCCGGTGTCGGCATGTCGACGGTGCACGACGTGTTCCAGGTCGACGACTCGATCACGATGAGCCACTACATCGGTGGGCCGGTCGGCGACCTGCGACTGCGACCGGATCTCGGCGCGCTGACGATCCTGTCCGCACAACCGGGTTGGGCCTGGGCGCCGGCCGACCGCTTCACGTTGGATGGCCGGCCGTACCCGCCGGATCAGCGTACGTTCGCGCGGCGCATGGCCCACGTCGCGGCCAAGGCGGGCATCGCGCTGCGGATGGGTTTCGAGCTCGAGTGGTACCTCGCCAACCCGGACGGCACACCGGCCGCGAGCGGTCCGGCGTATGGCATGACGCGGCTGATGGAGGTCGCCGACTACGGTCGGGATCTGTTGACCGCGCTGGCCGCGCAACGCGTACCCGTGCTGCAGTATCACCCCGAATACGGCGTCAGCCAGTTCGAGTTATCGACCGCGCCGGACGATCCGGTGGCGGCCGCCGACCGTCTGATCCTCACGCGCGAGACGGTCCGTGCGGTGTCGTTGCGGCACGGGTTCCGTGCGTCGTTCGCGCCCGCTCCGGTCGCGGACAGCGTCGGCAACGGCATGCACCTGCATGTCTCGGTGCTCGACGCGGACGGCCGGAATCTGTTCGTGGACGGCCCCGGTCCGCACGGTGTGACCGAAGTCGGCGAGTCGGTGCTCGCGGATCTGCTCGCGCGGCTGCCGGCGCTCGGCACGATCGGTGCACCAAGCGTCGCGAGCCACCTGCGCTCCGTTCCGCAGCGCTGGGCCGGCGCGTACCACTGCTGGGGTGTCCAGAACCGCGAGGCTGGGCTGCGGTTCGTCACGAGTTCGGCCGGCGCCGGTGCGGCCGCCCCCAACGTCGAGCTCAAGTGCGTTGACGCGTCCGCCAACCCGTACCTGATGGTGGGCGCGGTATGCGCGGTTGCGGCGCACGGCACGTCCGCGGGCCTGCGGCTGCCACCGGCCGTCGACGTCGACCCGGTGTCGCTGCCGGTCGAGGCACGGCCGAACCGGCTTCCGGAGACGGTGTCGGCGGGAATGACCGCGCTGTTCGACGACGCGTTGCTGATCGCGGCGATCGGGGCCGAGCTCGCCGATGCGTTCCGCGCCGTGCACGTCGCCGACGCGGAGTGGGCAGCCGGCCGTTCCGTCCACGACATCGCGGCCGCGACGCGGTGGCGGTACTGAGCGGCACGCGACGCCGTGACTCTTACCGACCTCGTGCTGCTCGACGGCCACTGCCATCAAGTAAGCGTCGCGGACCTGTCGGACGAGCAGTTCGCGTCCGCCTGCACCGAGTCAACGTACGGAACCGACGCGACGTTCAACGGCCAGCTTGGCCATGCGATCCGTCGGTGGTGTGCGCCCGCGCTCGGGCTGCCCGTACACGCGTCGATGCGCGACTACCTGATCGCGCGGCAAACGCTCGGCGCTTCTGCGTCGGTTGCGGAGCTGATGCGTGCCGCCCGGTTGGACGGCCTGCTGATCGACACCGGGCTGCCCGACGCCGATCTCGTGACCGTCGAGCGGATGGCCGAGCTTGCCGATGCGCCGGCGCGCGAGGTGGTGCGCCTCGAAACGCTTGCCGAATCGATGGTCGACGCGACCGACGCGACCGGATTCGCGACCGCCATCCGCGACGCGATCCACAACGCGTACGCCGACGGTGCGGTGGCAGCGAAGTCGATCGCGGCGTACCGCCACGGGCTCGACCTGCCACCGCAGCGCCCGACCGACACCGAGGTGCGCCGCGCGGCAGGCGACTGGCTGCGCGCGCGTGCCGAGGGCAACGGCCGGCTCGTCGACCCGGTGCTGTTGCGGCATCTGCTGTGGTGCGCAGTCGATGCCGGCCGGCCGATCCAATTGCACACCGGCTTCGGAGACGCAGACGCGAACATGGTGCGTGCCGACCCGGCGCGGCTGCAACCGTTCTGTGCTGCCACCGAGACAGCCGGTACGCCGCTGGTGTTGCTGCACTGCTACCCGTACCACCGAAATGCCGGGTGGCTTGCGCACAACTATCCGCACGTCTACGTGGATGTCGGCCTCGCCGTCGGGTTTGTCGGCGCGCGGGCCGGCGCCGTGCTCGCTGAGTTCCTCGAGTTGGCGCCGTTTGGCAAGGTGCTCTACTCGTCGGACGCGTATCGCCTCGCCGAGTTGTATCTCGTCGGCGCCGCACAGTTCCGCCATAGCCTGGCGCGTGTGCTCGGCAGCTTCGTGGCGGACGGCGCGATGCTGGCCGGCGACGCCGACGAGGTCGCGCGCGCGATCGGTTCGGGCAATGCGACACGCCTGTACGGAGTCGAGCCGGTTCTTCACTGATGCACATCGGGCCCACGTGCACTTCGGCCCCACGTGCACGTCGGCCCCACGTGCACTTCGCCCCGTGCCGGCGTAACACGCGGGCGCGGCGAGCCATCCGTGCACGCTGCCACTCCGAATCACTGCTGAGACAAGCGACGAAGCGTCCACGGAGGTTCCCATGCGCACGAGTACCCGAATCGTCATCGTTATCGCGGCCGCCATTCTCGCGATGGTCGCGTGGCAGGCTGGCGCATCCGCAGCGACCGCGATCGAGTACGGGCTCATCGCCTAGCGGTACGTCATGATCGGCGAATCGTGCAGGCCGGACAGACGGCGCGTTCGGCACGATCGCGACTGCGCGCTGAGAGTCCGGTAAGCCGGCAGCCACGACAACGAGGTCGGCCCGACCATCCCGGCTGTTGCGCCGCGGCATCCTGGTGAAGTCGGTAATTTCGGTGCCAAGGGCGAGAGATCGGCGCGACGAGGGTTGGCCGCGGCGATCATGGTGGCCGGGGAGCGCTCGCCGAGCGAGTGCCTCACAACGGGGATCGCGGTGAGATGCGGCGGCGCGTAGGCATCATCGTCGGCACGATTTTCGTGCTGTTGCTCGCGTGGGCGCTGCCCATCACCGTCGTCAACCTGGTTGAGAATCGCCACACAGTGCCCGCGCGCCAGATCCTGGTCCACAACCCGAACGCCTACCCGTTCCTCGGGCCTCTCGAGTGGAAGAACCTGCGAACCGGCCCAGACACCGAAGCGGTATACGACCGCGCGTGGACTAGCGGCATCGTACGGCTGACCGAGCGCGCGCAGCGCTACAGCTCGACGCTGAGCGCGACCTACGCGTACGGCCTGCAGGACCCGCTGCTCGCGCAGCACCGCAAATCGCCGATCCTCGGCGGGAACCCACCGCCCGGGCTGCGCGCCGATCAGGTCGAGCTGTTCTGCTCGAGGTTCGTCCATCAGCGCGGACCATCGCTGGGCAAATGCTTCGGCTGGGTGGCCTGGATGCGCTACGGCCAGTACACGGTCTATCTGTCGGTGAGCCGCGCGGTTCTGTCGCGGGCCGACTTCTACGCCATCATGCGCCACGCCGATGCGGTGGTGACTCAGCGGCTGCCCGAATAACGGCGATCGCCGGGGGACAGCGGCGACCGCCCTGTGCGCTTACGCCGCGGCCGGCTGCTCCACCAACTCGCCCTCGATCATGATCTGGATCTCGTCGCTCACGACGAACCGGCCGTCCAACATCGCGCTGAACGTGAGCCCGAAGTCCCGGCGGTTGATCTGCGTGGTCGCGCCGTATGCGATCCGGTGCCCCATCATCTGATCGTTGAACTCGCCGTACCTCGTGAA
>DATFRR010000043.1:0-3247 GCA_035263025.1 Micromonosporaceae bacterium | reverse complement strand
GTGCTGCGGCTGATCGTGTCCGCCGAGCCGATCAATCGCGATCCGGCGCTGCGCGTGCTGCTCGCGGTCAACGTCGTCGACTCGGATCCCGGCGGGCTGCTCGCCGTCGCGGTAGACGATCTGGGCTGGGTGAGCGCGCTGACGGTGCAGCCGATCATGCGGTCGCGCCTGCTCGAGCGCGTGGCGATCGCGACATCCGAGACGATGGATCAGGTCGGGACGGCGCTGCGCGCCGCGCAGGATCTGTAGCGCGCTTGCCGCCCCCGCGCTTGCTGCCCAGCGAGCGCGGCCAGCGCTTCGCGCTACTCGCCGAACTCGATCGAGCCGGTGCGACGACCGCCCTCGGCGAGCCGCCGGAATGCGAGCGCTGCGACGACGAGCCAACCGGCGCCGACCGCGATCTCCAGTCCGGCGTCGCGAAGGATCGTGGCGGCCGGGCCGCCGGCGATCGCGACCCGTACGCCGGCCAGCCCATGTCGAAGCGGCAGTACCTCGCCGATCGCGCCCACCCAGCCGGGCCAGAACGTGACCGGCACTTGTACGCCGCCCAGCAGCCCGATCGTCCACCAGGTGATATTGCCGACGATGTTGCGAAACGTGGGTACCCGCAACACGAACGCGGCCAGCAACAGCGCGAAGCAGTAGGAACTGAGCGCGACGAGAACGATCAGCGGTACGGCGGCCAGCGCGGTCGGGAATGCCAGCGGCACGCCGAAGATGGGTGCCAGCGCGAAGAGCGCGATGTTGGCGCTCGCCGTACCGCTGATCAGCCACTGAACGCTGCGCCCGACGAACACGACGAATGGCCCGGTCGGCGAAGCGACGAGCAGCGGCAGGGTTCCGGCGCCCCGTTCCCACGTCGACGACGCCGTCACGAACGCCGCTTCCATCGTCACGATGACTACCGCGCTGCCGATCAGCAGGTAGTCGGTGGTGGCCGGGTTCTGGAGCAGACGCCCGATCAGCGCGAAGAACGCCACCTGGCACAGCACGCGGGCGAGCCACCCGAACGTCCACGTCTTCCACGTGTAGATGACAGCGAGATCGGCGAGTGCCGACAGGCAGGCGTACCGGAGCGCTTCGAACGTCGCGGCCACGCGCCCAGCGGTGGCCGGCGGGTCGACGGTGGGTACGTAGTCGGATTCGGCGTCGCGTTGTGTTGGCGGCGCGAAACGCGTCGGTGAGCCATCCTGGCCGGCGGAGGCCGACGGTGGGTGCGTCATTCGTGTCCCACCCGTCCGGTGGCGCGGGCCCGATCGACGACCCGGATCAGGATCGCGTATCCGGCCGCGAAGCCGACCGCACCGAGCGCCGCGACGGCACCGAGCCGCGGCCAGAAGTCCGGCACCGGCTTCGTTGCGAGGCAGTCGCGCAGCAGATCGGTGGCCCACGACAGGTAGACGGCGCGGCACAGCGGGTGCAGGAATCCGGGCAGCAACGGCACCGGTACGAATGCGCCACCAAGCAGGTAGAGCGGGTACGAGATGGTGTTCTGAAAGGTCCGCGCGGACCGGGCCGCGACAAACACCGACGACATCAGCAGCGCCGTGCCGACCGTTGCGAGCGTGGCAACCGCGAGCGCGCCAGCAAACGCGGTGCGATGCGGCACCGGAACCCGGACACCGAACACGATCCACGCGACCAGCCACGCCTCTACCACGGCAACCAGGCTGACCAGCGTCACGACCAGCACCCGACCGACGACCACGATCGGGAACCGGGACGGCGCGGCGAGCGCAAGCTCGAGGCTGCCGTTCGAGCGGTCCTGCGTGACCACCTCACCGGACGTCAGGATCGCCATGCCAATCACCGCGACGACCGCCGGGGCCAGCACCGCGTACGCGGTCAGATCGGTACGCCCGGCGTGCCGCGTGATGGCCAGGAACGCGATGGTGAACAGCGGTACGGTGACGAGCGCGAGCAGGCTGTCCCAGCCACGGCGGAAGATGGCGAGCTGAAGGCGGGCGCCGGCGACGAATCCGGTGTGCCGCGGCCACGGCAGGCGGAGTGTGCGGCCGCCGCGTAAGTCCATCGACGTCATACCGCGAGGCTTCATACCGCGAGGCCTCGGGCACCGATGACGTGTAGGTAGACCTCCTCGAGCGATGGGCGGCCGGTGGTGATCGCGGTGACGCCGGCGTCCACGAGGGTGCGCAGCACGGCCTGCGTGGCGCCTTCGGCGGCGGTGTGCACCCGTACGCCGTCGTCGTCGATCGACTCGACCTCCGTGACGCCGTTCAGCGCGGCGAGGCTCGCGGCCAGCGGTCCGGGTACGGGTCGCGCCTCGACCCGCTCGTACGCGGAGATCCAGCGGCCAATGGTACGAGGATCCTCGGTGCCGAGCAGCCGTCCGCCGTCGATCATCGTTACGCGGTCGCAGATCGCCTCGGCTTCGGCCATATCGTGCGTGGTGAGCAGCACGGTGCGCGACTCGGCGCGCATCGACCGTACGAGCGCGCGAAAGTCGTGCGCGGCAACCGGATCCATGCCAGTGGTCGGCTCGTCGAGGATGAGCACGCGCTGGTCCGCCACGAGACCGCGGGCGAGGTGCAGGCGTTGCTTCATGCCGCGCGAGAACGTCTCTACGCGTTCGTCCGCGCGGTCCGCCAGCCCGACGCGGTCGAGCAGTTCGGCGATCCGGCGCGTCGCGGTCTTTCGCGGCACTCGGTAAAGCGCCGCCCAATAGCCAAGGTTCTGGCGCGCGGTCAGCCGCGTGTAGAGGCCGCGCTCGCCGCCGAACACGATGCCGATCCTTGCTCGTACCTGTGCGGTGTCCTTGACGACGTCGTACCCGTCGACGCGAGCGACGCCGGCGGTCGGCAGCAGAACGGTCGACAGGATCTTGCACAGCGTGGTCTTTCCGGCTCCATTCGGCCCTAGCAAGCCGTGGACCTCACCGCTGTCGACGACGAGATCGATGCCATCCAACGCGGAACGGGCCGTGGCACGCTTGCCGGCCGGCGGATAGACGCGTGTGAGTCCGACAATCTCGACCGCGGGAGACACTCGACGAGGATGCCTGGTAGCCCGCCAGCATCGCCACCCCGTTTCGGTGTTGGTGGCGTTATCGGTCCGCGATCGCCAAGTGGTGGCCTCGTGAGGTCCTTTGTGGACGCCGGCGTTTCGCCTGTTAGGAGGGGTTGCGCTCGCATTGATTAGTACACTAGTATCAATGTGTGAGGATCGACGGTGGCGGATCTGATACGCGGGCCGTCGAGGCGGTGCGCTGCCTGGACTGACCGGGCTC
>DATFRR010000042.1:0-5832 GCA_035263025.1 Micromonosporaceae bacterium | reverse complement strand
TCGATGCTGCGCAGCCGGTAGAGCAGTGGACACGACTTGAAGTCGGCGGCGCGTGACGGCGATAACGATGGCCGCCGGCGCGAATCCTCCAGCGCGATGTCGGCCGGTGACTCCCGTCCGGTGGTCGAAGGCGATTCGCCGACCGGCGGTGCGGCTGGTATGAGTGCGGCCGGTACGGGTGCTGCCGGTACAGGTGCTGCCGGTACAGGTGCTGCCGGTACAGGTGCTGCCGGGTCCACCATCATGCCGACAGCGTAAGCGAACAGTCCGACACGGTCTCGGTGCGTAGCATTGAGACCGATGACCGAGCCGCCCGCGCCACCGCCGACCGCCGGACCCTCTGCTGGCCCGACGCGGCCGGGCCTGGTGCGTGTCGGACGAGTCGCCGGCGTGCCGGTCTATCTGACCTTCTCGTGGCTGATCCTCGCGGTGCTGATCACGATCGGATACGGCAGCTATGTCGGCGGCGACCGGCCCCTTGCGGTGACATACCTGCTCGGTTTCGGCATCGTCGTGTGCCTGGTCGTATCGGTGTTGCTGCACGAACTCGGTCACGCGTTCGTGGCACGCCGCTACGGCGTCGGGGTGCGCGGCATCACGCTCGAACTGCTCGGCGGGTTCACGGAGATGGATCGCGAGGCTCCGTCGCCGCGGTCGGAGGCGGCCATCGCGCTGGCCGGCCCGGGCGTGTCGTTGGTGCTCGCGCTGCTCGGCGGACTCGCCATCCCGATCACCGACCGTGGCACGGTGCTGGGCGATATCGCGATCCAGTTCGCGTTGAGCAATGCCATCGTCGCGGTGTTCAACGGTCTGCCGGGACTACCGCTCGACGGCGGCCGCGCACTGCGTGCCGGCGTATGGGCGGCGACCCGGAATCCGTACAAGGCCGACGTGGCCGCTGGCTGGGCCGGTCGGGTCATCGCACTCGCCACGCTCGGCGTCACTGTGGTGCTGTTCCTGGGCGGTGGCGTGCTGCCCTACGTCAGCGTTCTGCTGCTCGCGCTCGTCGCGTTGACGATCTGGAGTGGCGCCTCCGCGGCGATCACCACGGCTCGCGTGAGGGCGAAGCTGCCCGAGCTCAGCGCCGGTCGTCTCGCTCGACCGCTGTTCCTGGTGCCGACCGGTACGCCGCTCGCCGAGGCGCTGCGCCGGCGCGACGAGTCGCATCGCGATGACGGCACGCTGCACCGCTTGGTGTTGGGCATCGCCGACGGGATCGGTCGGGTGGTCGGAGTGGTGGACAGCCGGGAGGTGGCGACCGTACCGGTCGAGCGTCGGCCCTGGGTGTCGGTCGACTCGGTGTCCCAGCGAGTCACGCCGACGCAGCGCGTTGCCGCGGAGTCGAGCGGTGAGGCAGTGCTCGCGGCGATCCAGGCACACCCGGGCGAAGACCTGCTCGTGACCGTCGGCGAGGATGTCGTTGGTGTCCTTCGGGTCACCGATTTCATCTCGGAGCTCTCGTCCCGCCGCGGCGGGTGAGCGGCGGACGCCGACGTCCGCGTACGAAGGGGTCGCCCGTTGAGCCAAGCGGACACGTCCGCGCCGCGCGTCGACACGACCATCGGCCGGGTGCCGAGCGGCCCATTCCGCGCCGGTGACCGCGTGCAGCTCACCGACCCGAAGGGCCGCATGCACACGATCGTGTTGGAGCCTGGCGCGGTCTATCACACGCACCGCGGCATCGTCGCGCACGACGACCTGATCGGTGCGCCGGACGGCAGCGTGGTCGGTTCGTCGGGCGGTACGACGTACCTGGCGCTGCGACCACTGCTGGCCGACTACGTGCTGTCCATGCCGCGCGGCGCGCAGGTCATCTATCCGAAAGACGCGGCGCAGATCGTCGCGATGGGCGACGTGTTTCCCGGCGCGCGCGTGCTCGAGGCCGGCGCCGGTTCCGGCGCGCTGTCGTGCTCGCTGCTGCGCGCCGTCGGCGCGCACGGCACGCTGCACAGTTGGGAGATCCGCGAGGACTTCGCGGCCATCGCGCGCCGCAACGTCGAGGCGTTCTTCGGTGGTCCGCATCCGGCGTGGACGTTGCGCGTCGGTGACGTCGCGGACACCGCCGAGACCGGGTACGACCGCGTGGTGCTGGACATGCTCGCACCGTGGGAGCTGATCGACCTGCTCGAACACGTACTCGTGCCGGGCGGCGTGTTCATCGGGTACGTCGCGACCACCCCGCAACTGTCCGAGCTAGTCGAGACGTTGCGTGCGCACGGCGGGTTCACCGAGCCACGTGCCTGGGAGTCGCTGGTACGCGACTGGCATGCCGACGGGCTGGCGGTCCGGCCGGATCACCGGATGATCGCGCATACCGCGTTCCTGATCACCTCGCGTAGGCTCGCTCCCGGCGTCACCGCGCCGCCTCGACGCCGCAAGCCGAGCAAGGGTGCCGAGGCCTATTCCGCTCGCAAAGCCGCGGACGCGACCGTTGGCCGAGTCGCATCCGCGCCCGGGCCGATTGACGGATCGTCACCCGCAGGGGTGGGATCAGCCGACCGGCCGGTGGCGCCGCCGCCGATCGCGCCCGACGATCAGGCCACCGGAGGACAGGTAGGTCGATAGATGGTCTCGTATGGCAGCAGCGATCTGCCGGCGGTGTTTCCGGACTGGTCGCCATACCCGGATCTCGACTCGGCGGCGCGGGCGTATCTGCGCGACCCGGATGTCGCGATCGATGCCCTGTCCAGCATGCTCGGCGGCTCGCCGGTGCTCGGCTTCACGCTGGAGCGATTCGTCAACGAGGTCAACGGCGTGTGGCAGGAGGTCGTGGTGTGCGACGGCCGCCGCTTGCTGCTCTGGCACGGCGAGGACGTACCGCCCGGTGACGGCCCGGCCGGGTCCATGACGTCGTCGTTGCGCGTTGTGCCGCTGTCCGCGGTGACCGAGGTCGGCTGCCGGCGGCGCCTGAGTCGCACCAGCGGTGGCTCGACGCGGGTCGACAGCGCCGATGTGTACCTGCTGCTCAGCTCGCTCGACGAGGCCGGGTTCGGACAGCTCGAGGAGACCCAGACGGTGATCCGGCATGACGCGCTGCGGTTCGGCAAGACGCTCGACGACGGCGGGCCGGGCCAGATCGCGCGTCTCGAGGAGTTCGCTCAGCTCGTCGCATCGCTGATCGGCCAGCCCGTGCGCTGATCGGCTCCGATGGGCTGATCCGCTCCGATGGGCTGATCGGCTCCGACGGGCCATCCGCCGCGTTACAGCCATAAACCAGGGCAAACCCGGCTAGTCGGTCGCATCCGGACCGGCGATCTCCACGTCGTCGGCGGCACGGACCACGTGGATGCAGTCGCCGGGGCACTCCTTGGCCGCGTCGATGACCTCCAGCCGCAGATGAGCCGGTACGTCAGCGCGCGCGCCCGCGACCAGCTGCAGCTCACCGTCGGAGTCCTTGACGTAGGCCAGTCCGTCGATGTCGAACTCGAAGACCTCGGGCGCGTATTGCACGCACAACCCGTCGCCGGTGCACAGGTTCTGATCCACCCAGACCCGCAGCACGTCGGTCATCGTCCCGCCTATCCGCGTTTGGCCGTACCGGTTTGCAATGAATTTGATCTTGATTGATCTGGCAGCGGGCGGTCTCGTGCGTTCCGCGTCGCTGGCCATTCCCGACGGTACCCGAGGCTATCGTGGGAAATCGTGCGGCCGGACGGCGGCCCGTCGTGTGCGGAGCACCCGAGTGCCTCCGTGGGAGAGTCGGCAGGGCAAGTCATTCCGTGACACGGTTCTGCGGTGATTTTGTAAACAGCCGACTACCGCAGTGTCGGGAGGAGCCAGCAGGGGCCGGCAACAGTTAGTGTGGAGACCAAGACCTTTGCCCCCGGGGAGGTGGGACGTGGCACGCAGCGACGACGCGGAGACGCGCGCCGCACGGTGGGAGAAGGAATCCCATGATCTCTCCACCCAGGTCGCGTTCCTTCAGGAGGAACTCGCCCTAGTGCGGCGCAAGCTGACCGAAAGCCCCAGGCACGTGCGCCAACTCGAAGAGCGGCTCGCCGCCACGCAGGCGCAACTTGCTCGACTCACCGAGAACAACGACCGGCTGGTGGCCACGCTCAAGGAGGCGCGCGGCCAGATCGTGACGCTCAAGGAGGAGATCGACCGCCTCGCGCAGCCGCCGAGCGGCTACGGCGTCTTCCTGTCCCGGCACGACGACGGCACGGTGGACATCTTCACCGGCGGCCGGAAGCTGCGTGTCGCGGTATCTCCGTCGATCGAGGTCGACAAGCTGCGCCGCGGCCAGGAGGTGCTGCTCAACGATGCGCTGAACATCGTGGACGCGTTCGGGTTCGAACGGGTCGGCGAGGTCGTCATGTTCAAGGAGATCCTCGACGGCGGTGACCGTGCGCTGGTGATTTCGCACGCCGACGAGGAGCGCATCGTGTTCCTCGCCGAGACACTGATCGACGCGCCGTTGCGAGCCGGCGACTCGCTGATGATCGAGGCGCGGTCGGGCTACGCGTACGAGCGCATCCCGAAGAGCGAGGTCGAAGAGCTGGTGCTGGAGGAGGTGCCGGACGTCGGGTACGCCGACATCGGTGGCCTCGACCGCCAGATCGAACAGATCCGCGACGCCGTCGAGCTGCCGTTCCTGCACGCCGACCTGTTCCGCGAGCACCAGTTGCGCCCGCCGAAGGGCATCCTGCTCTACGGCCCGCCCGGCTGCGGCAAGACGCTGATCGCCAAGGCGGTCGCGAACTCGTTGGCCAAGCAGATGGCTGAGCGCCGTGGCGAGGAGAAGCACACCAGCTACTTCCTCAACATCAAGGGCCCGGAGCTGCTGAACAAGTATGTCGGCGAGACCGAGCGGCACATTCGGCTGATCTTCCAGCGCGCCCGCGAAAAGGCGAGCGAAGGCACCCCGGTCATCGTGTTCTTCGACGAGATGGACTCGGTGTTCCGGACCCGCGGCTCGGGCGTCTCGTCCGATGTGGAGAACACAATCGTCCCGCAGCTGCTGTCCGAGATTGACGGCGTGGAGGGGCTGGAGAACGTCATCGTGATCGGCGCGTCCAACCGCGAGGACATGATCGACCCGGCGATCCTGCGGCCGGGCCGACTGGACGTGAAGATCAAGATTGAGCGGCCGGATGCCGAGGCGGCGAAGGACATCTTCTCGAAGTACATCATCTCCGGGCTTCCGCTTCACCCCGACGACTTGGCCGAGCACGGCGGCGACGCGGAGGCATGCGTGGCCGCGATGATCCAGGCGGCCGTGCTGCGGATGTATTCGGAGACCGACGAGAACCGCTTCCTCGAGGTGACCTACGCCAACGGTGACAAGGAAGTGCTCTACTTCAAGGACTTCAACTCCGGCGCCATGATTCAGAACATCGTCGACCGCGGCAAGAAGATGGCGATCAAGGAGTTCCTGTCCTCCGGTCGCAAGGGCTTGCGGCTGCAGCATCTGCTCGACGCGTGCGTCGACGAGTTCCGCGAGAACGAGGACCTGCCGAACACCACGAACCCCGACGACTGGGCGCGCATCTCGGGCAAGAAGGGCGAGCGCATTGTCTACATCCGGACGCTGATCTCGGGAGGCAAGGGCGCCGACGCCGGCCGGTCCATCGACACTGTGACGAACACAGGTCAGTACCTCTGACCAGCACTCGCATCGGGCGGGCGGTGACCTTCGGGTCACCGCCCGCCGGCCTGTCGAGGTCCGTTGTCGGCGCGGCCATGGAACCGGCCGGTACGCATTTTCACCGGCAGCCGCTGGCGCCCACACGGTTGGTCCGGTGGGCCGCGTGTCAGCGTGGCACTCTAGGCTCATTGGATCGGTGGGGCGGGGACGCGAGGGTGGCTATGAGCGAGCGAGGGCGTGCATGA
>DATFRR010000041.1:0-26524 GCA_035263025.1 Micromonosporaceae bacterium | reverse complement strand
AACTCATTGTCCGGACCGTGTGCAGCGGCTCCGCGACTAAGACAGCAAACCCCGACCCCCGAGGTGATCCGGCCCCGTCCAGCCGGCCGCGGAAACGCGGAGCCTCGGGGGTCGTTGCATGTCAGGCCGGCGGTGCGGAGGGTCCCGCTGGCCCGGCGGGTCCTGCTGGCCCGGCGGGTCCTGCTGGCCCGGTCGGTCCTGTTGGCCCGGCTGGCGCCGCACCTGCGGACTCGAGCGGCGCGGACGCCGGACACACGTAGATCCGCGCCGACGGAGAGCCGGCAAGATCCGGCCGTACGGCGGTGCATATCGACTCGATCACGGCGACCCGTGGGTCGCCCGCACGCGGATCCCCCGGACCAGGCACCACCGCGTACGCGATCTGGCCGCCCGAGATCTCGGCGCGGATCCGGTTGAGCGTCGCGGCGTCGACCAGGCCGGTGTACCCGCCGACCGGCTCGACGTTCGCCACACCGGCGAGGACGAACTCACTCGCCTCCGCCGAGGTGAACACGAACAGGCGGCGTTGCGCCGACAGGTTTGACGCATACGAGTGGCGCAACAGATCAAGCTCGTACCAGACGGTGGCATCCATGCTCGGCACGACGACGCCGCCATAGCTCGCCGCGGCGGCGGCCAGTGCGCCGGGCGCCGGGCGGGCCAGCGTACCGGTGGCGGCGAGCGGCGCGTCGAACGAACCACCCGAATCGGCAATCAGCGCGACCGACGCCGCGGCCGGCACGATCGCGAGCGCGAGGAACGCGGCCACCACGCCGGCCGACGGACGGGGCAGGCGCCGCGCCGCGACCGCGAGGCCGGCTGCGCCAACGATGGCGGCGGCGCCGACGACCTGGAACCACGGTGGCGTACGCCAACTCAACACCACGAGGCTGGCGACCGCGATAACGAGCGCGACGACGACGGCGGCCGGCACGACCTGACGGAACGAATCCGTTTCGCGGCGTACCGCGTCGCGCGCCCGTACGGTCCGGTATGCCTCCCGCAGCCCGATCGCACACAACGCCGCGATCGGGGGCACCAGCGCACCGGTGTAGTAGGTCAACAGATTCGCGGCCGCACTGAACAGCACGGTGAATGTGACCAGCCAGATCCCCCACAGCAACGTGGCGGCGCGCACCGCGTCGGTGCGCGGTCGGTGCCGGCGCGCCACGAGGAGACCGACCATCGCGACGAGGGCCACCGGCAGCAACCATCCGGCGTCGCGACCGACCTCGCCGGTGATGAGACGGGTCACACCCGGCGACGACCGGTCTGCCGACGGCCCCAAGGACTCGCGGAGTGGCGTCGGCACCACGGGCGCCGACTGTTCCGGCGCGGCCGGACGAAGGCCGTACGCGTTGCCGGCCTGGAATCGCGCCACGCCGTTGTACACGAAGACCTGTTCGTAGACCGAGTCGTTCCGGCTGCCGTCCACGTACGGTCGATCGGCCGCCGGCACCAACGTGACCGCGGTCATCCAGCTCAGCGACACGGCCACCGCGACCGCGCCGCCGATCGCCAGCCGGCCCGCACGACGGCTCAGCGACCCAGGCGCCGCGACGGCGTACGCCACGCCGAGCGCCGGCAGGATCGCCCATGCCTCGATCATCTTGGCCTGGAAAGCAAGCCCGACCAGCAGTCCGCTGGCGGCAACCGTACGGACGCGCCCGTTTCGGATGGCGCGCAGCGTGATATCCGCCGCGACGACCATGAGCAGGACACAGATCGCGTCGGCGGTGTTGCCGCGGCTCATGATCGCGGTGGCCGGCACGACAGCGGTGATCGCGGCGGCGACGACACCTGCGCCAGCGCCCGCGGTGCGGCGTACCGCCACGAACATGACGACGATCGTCAGCGCTCCGGCGACGATCTGCGGCACGACGAGACTCCACGTCGACAGGCCGAACGCGCGGACCACGAGCGCCTGAATCCAGAACGAACCGGGCAGCTTGTCCAGGGTGACGGTACCGGCCGGATCGAACCCGCCGAATGCGAACGCACGCCAGCTGTGCGCCATGGTACGGACGGCGCCGGCGTAGTAGATCTCGACCGACACGTGGCCCGCGCCCCATCCGTACGCTACGGCGGCGACCAGCGCGATGGCGCCGACCACGGGCCAGCACCATCGCGGGTCCCGTCGAACGATCGGCTGGCCCGATCCGACGGAGTCGTGAGGCTCGGTCCGCTCCGGCACATCGCCCTCCTTCGGGCCGAATGATGCCAGCGCTGGCTGTGCGCCGCCTGGGTGGGCCGATCAGGCCGCCGTTTCGATCGGACCGGCCGTGTCGATCGGACCGGCCGTGTCGATCGGACCGGCGGTGTCGGTCCGATCAGTTCCGCCCAGCGGTGCGCGTCGTGTCGCCCCGCGTCAGTTCGTCCAGCTCCGCGCGGAAGCTGCGACCGGTCGGCTCCGAACGGACCGCCGCGGCGACCGCTCCGGCGGGTAGGCTCGCGTCCGTGCCGTACGGCGTCGCACGTGTGACGTCGACAAGCGTCACGTCGCCCGCGTCGCGCGCTTCGGCGAACAACCTCACCACGTCGTCGACGAGCACCGACGGCAGGCACGCCGCCGGCATCAGAGCGTCGCCGAGGAAGCCGATGTGCAGGTCGCCGGCACCGCCGACGTTCATCTGATAACGACCGACCGGCAGACCCTCCGGCGTCGCGCCGACCACGACCGCCATGCCGACGCCAGGTGTGGCCATCAGATCCTTCTCCAACGCGGCAAGCGCGGCGTGATCGCTCATCGCCGGCGACGCGACGACCAGTACGTCCGGAGCTCGTACGTCGTGCAGGTTCGCGACCGCGTCGGCGAGCCGCGCATGGCAGGCCGCGACGGCGGTCGCCACCGACGGCTCGACGCGGATGCGGGCCGGGTCCAACGCGGACAGCGCGGCCGCCTCCGGTCCGAAGCCGGCGAGCGTCACGCGTACGTTTTCGGCCCACACGTTGCGACACAGCTCGGCGACGATGAAGCGCAGCAGGTTGCGTGCCGCCGCCGGGTCGCCGCCGATGCCGAGCACCCGCAGGTATTCCAGATCGAGGAACGCGTGCTGCCGCTCGCGGCCACCGACCACACAAAGCAGCGGCAACGGCGCGACCCGATCGGTACGCCGGGCGACTCGTGTGTCGGCGGCGAGCCGCCATCCGTTCGCGTCGTCCTCGAACGGCTCCGGCGCCGTACGGGCCTGGTCGGCAAGCAGGAGGGTGACCGCACCGTGGTCCAGCCATACGCCGGCCACTTGCGGGATCTCGTCGAGCGGCCAACCGGCAACGAGTTCCGGCAGCGCCCGCAGCGCCGCGTCGAGCCGCATCACGTCGTCGACCATTGTCGGCGCCATCAACCGAAGCGCACCGCCACCCGCGACCGGTGGCACCGACGTACGGCCGAGTCGTTGGCTCGCCTCGTCACGACGCCGCATTACGACGACCGCCAGCGATACGACGGCGGCGAGCGTGCCGGACGCGGCGAGCATCTCGCCGACCAGGTCGACCCCCGGAGAGTCGGCGGTGATCGGGTCCGGTGCCGTGCCACCGCTCGGCGGATTTGTCGGTGTCGCACCCGACGAGATCGGCCGCGGCAAGTCCTCGCGCGGGTGCTCATGGGCGGTTGCCGCCAGCGCTCCCGGTTGGGCGGTTTCCGGCGCGGATCCCGGCGACACCGAGGCTCCGGGCGACGGAGTTGCGGCCGGCGCCGCGGGCGGCTGGGTGGTCGGGGCCGGCTGGACTGGCGCGTGAGCCGTAGGTTCGCCGTCGCCGACCGAGTGCGTACCAGTGCCCGCCACGATGTGCCCGGTCGCGTGCCGATGTGGCCCGGTGTCGACCGCGTCGACCGGCAGCGTGATGCGCCACCCCACATCGATCAGATTGGGATCCTTGATGTGGTTCACGCGCGCGATCTGCGTCGCCTCCGAGAACGGGCCGCCGAACCGCTCGGCGATCCGGCCGAGATAGTCACCCTTGCGCACTTGGTAGACGAGACGCTTCGGCGGCTGAACGACGTCGGTTGCGGCACTCGTACCCATGCCGGTTCGTGCCATCGCGTGCCCGGCGGCGGGCGCGCCACCATGCGGCGACGGCGTCGCCACCGCCGCGACGGACGCGTGCGGTGCGGCCAACGCAGAGGCCGGCGCACTGATCGCCATCGCGACGGCGGCAATCAGGCCGGCTGCGAAACGCTGCGGACCGCCCAGGCCCGGCAATCGCATCGCGCGCCGGCCGCGCAGCCGGGCCACCAGCTCGACCACGATCGACAGCGCGAACGTGGCCCAGGCGAGCCAGCCGATCACGACGATCACCCGGATGAACAGCGTGCCGGTCACGTCCTTGTGCAGCAATGACTCACGGATGCCGGCGCCGGACGGCAGGTGGTGCGGTAGCGGATCGCCGCCGAGCAGCGCCAACGCGACCGGCACGCCGACGATCACGGCGAGCAGGGCCGCGGCGGCGAGTCCGCCGGTCACCATCCGGCTGCCGGGCGAGCGGCTCACGGTCGTCGATCGGGGCATCGATACCTCCAGGCGAAGCAAAGCCGAACGGTGTGCTATCCGGTGAGCAGTTGCGCGGTGGCGGTGCCGGTCACCGGCCACGGTCCGAAGTGGAACGCGCCGAGGATCTCCGGCCGGTAGGTGAGGTGCACGGTGACGCGGACGGCGTGGCCACCGTTGACGACGTCGGCGGTGCCGTTCGCGCCCGCGTCGGCGAGGTAGGCCTGCGCGGCGGCTTGTGCGGCGGCCGGGTCGACCACGTCTGCCGTGCCGCTGATCGCTTGCGGCAGATCGATCGCCTGGCCGGCGGCCCGCGCCGCCTCCGCCGCGATGTCGTCGGCTCGTGCCTGTGCGGCCAGTCGGCCGCCGCCGTCGACAGAGAGGCCGACCATCAGGAACAGCGCGAACACGAATATCAGCACGAACAGTGTGTACGCGCCCTCGTCCCGCCGGCCATCGAACCGCGCGTGCCAGTAGCGTGCGATCGCGCTCATGACCGGCCCCGGAACTGATCGAGATAGCTGGTGAACGTCGCGGTGATGACGTGGTCACCGGGCAGTCCGGGCATGCCGATGTCGCTCAGTTTCACGTCGCAGATCACCGTGACCGTCACGACCGCCGTCTCGCCGATCGGGCGGCTGAACTGGCTCGTGTCCGGCTGCACCGTCGGATTGCAGTTCAGCCCCTGCTGACTCAGCGCGTTCAACGCCGCGTCGCGCGCCGCCTGTTGGGCCTCGGTCTGGGTACGCGCGATCGACGCCGCCCGCGCCGCGTCGTGCGCCGCCGCCTCGACGGCCTGATCCGCCACCGAGATGCGCATCGCGACGATCGCGAGCCCGATGATGAGCAGCAGAGCAGGCGTGAGGATGGCCGCCTCGAGCGTGCTCGCACCGCGGTCTGCGCGCCGCTGCACGGCGGCCGGTGCGTGCATCGGCACGCTCTGCGGACCGGTCATGGGCGGAACTCCTCCACGGGCGCGCTCGCGACCTGTGTCACGTGGAACGGCTTGAAGATGGGTACGAGCGAGACCGTGTCACCCGTCACGGTCGCGATCACCTCGTTGCCACGTACCACGACAGTCACCCGCGGATTTTCCAGCGAGTCGCCCTGTGCGCGGATGAACGCGTACGCCCGCGCCTCGCCGACGCCGGGCGGCGCGCCAAGTGCGCGCTGCGCGTTGACCGCTTCATGCGCCGCGTTCAGCGCGATCGAGCGGCCATAGGAGAACAACGCGATCTGGATGCAGCCGAAGATGAGAAAGAACATCACCGGCATGAGGATCACGTACTCGAGCGTGAGGGAGCCGCGATCGCGCGGGTCGCGACCGAGGGCGAGCGTGTGCCGCCGTCGCGCTCGGGTGCGTTGCCCGGCGCCGCGACGGCGGCCGCGGCTGAATGTCACGGGTTCGTGTTGTTGGTGTTGCTCGTGATCTGGTTGTTCTTGGATTGGACGGCCGCCTTGATGACCACGACGGCCGCGCCGGCCACCGCGATCCCGAGCAGCACCAGCAGGAGGTATTCGATGGTGGACGCGCCTTCGTCCTCGCGTAGTGCCTGCCAACGCTGGGTGAACAACGTCGCGAGGACCCTGAGGTAGATGAACATGATTCCCTCCGGGGTGGGTGGGTCAGCCGAGGATGCGGGCCATGGCCGGATAGCCGATCAGGATCAGGAACACCAGAAGCAACATGCTCGTGGGTACGTAAAGGAGCGTGGTCGCGGTCGCGGCGCGCTGCTGCTCCTTCGTCCGCAGCGCGACACGCATCGATTGGGCGCGACTGAGCAGCGTCTGGTAGACCTGCGCGCCCTGGTCGCCGACCAGGCTCATGATGTCGCCGACCTCTCCGAGGTCCGGGACGCCGATCTCGGCCGATACCTGGCGCAACCGCGTCCACGGCGCCTCGTTCGCGTAGCGGGCATCCGCGAGCGCATCGCGGATCCGCTCGAAGACCCAGCTCTCGCCGACTTGAGCGGCCAGCTCCAGCGACTCGACGGCGCCGGCACCCGCATACCGCACGAGGCCGACGAGCGTGAGGTACGTCGCGACCGCGCGCCGGAACTCCTCGCGCGCCGCGTCCGCCTTCTGACGGATGCTGGAGTCGACCAGCATGAACATCACGACGGCGAGAGCGAGTCCGAAAAAGGTCGGGAAGTACCACGGCAGGTGGATGCCCGCCGCACCGAGCAGCACGCCGAACACCGCCGGGAACACCAGCCCGACGAGCGGATAACCGAGCTTCTCCACGGTGTACCGCTCAATCGACATGCCGATCAACCGCATGTCGGTCGCCGGTGGCTTGAGCCCCAGCCGGTCCACGAGCGTTCGGCCGGATGCCAGCGGCGCGGCGGTCACCGGACTCGTCGACGGATGCAGCCGGGACAGCGCCGCGTCCAGCGCCGGCGGCGCCGGGACGACGCCGCGAATCATGAGGAATGCGCCGAGCCCGACGACAGCGCCGAACAACAATGCGAGTTGGACGATCGAGCTCACGGCGTCCGCCTCGCGTTCGTGGCAACCGGCCGGAGCAACCGCGGAATGCGTGGCGGTGTGTTGAGCTTGCGCATCCACAGCAACAGCAGCGCGCAGGCGAGCACCGCGCCGAGCAATACGAACTGCCCGACGACGGTGTGGTAGGGCGCCATGTATCCCTTGTTCACCAGCAACACCAGCAAGCCGGCGAGCGTCAGGCCGGTCAGGATGTTGCCGGACAACCGCGCATCGGTCCGGCCGGCGGTCACCTCACGACGCATGGTGAGCAGATCGGCGATGCTCGCCGTGACGCGGTCCAGCACGTCGGCCAGCTTCGGACCGCGTTCCTTGGCGTTGAGGATCAGCGCCGCCACGACCTCGTCGCTGGTCGGGTCTGCGAGCCGGTCGGCGAAGCGATGCAGCGCCTCGTCCGTCGATATCGAACTGCTCAGTTCCGTGGCGAGCAGGTCGACCTCGGGCGCGATCGCTGCCGGCGCCTCCGCCGAGCTCACCAGGATCGCTTGATGCAGGCCGCCGCCGGCGCGGACCAGGTCGGCCAGCCGGCGCGTCCACATCTCCACGGCTTCCAGCCGGGCGATCGACCGCTTCTCCGCCGAGCCCGCACCGAACAACCACGGTCCGCCGACCACCGCGGCGCCGGCCACCATGCCGACCGCCGGAATGCCGGTGTAGAGCCAGCCGAGTGTGAGGAGCAGGAGACCGGCGATCAGCAAGCCGATGCGCCGACCGCGGGCGGCCATGCCACGTTCCATGCCGAGGAACCGCCGCAACGCGTCGCCAACTCCCGACGGTGGACGTGCCGGACCGGCGCTCCCGCGCGCGCCGAACACGATCGCCGCGATGCCCGCGAACACCGCGATGACCGCGATCGCGGCCAGCACCGCGGCGCTCATCGCGACTCCCCGCCCTGGTACGCGGCCGCCGAGTTCAGCAACACCCGCATGTCGAATCCGGCGCGCTGCAACTCAATTGCGCGACGTTCACTTGGGCGTACTCCGGTCGGGACGGCCAGGCCGTTCGGTCCGGGCGCGAAGATCCGGGACCGGGCGAGCTGGGTACCCTCACCCAGGCCATGCACCTCCATGATGCTGGACACGTAGCGCCGCGGCTTGCGACCCGGGTGCTCCTCCATGTTCACGTAGACGACGAAGTCGAGCGCGTTGCCGATCGTCAGGTACGCACCCTCACGACTCTTCGACGCGCCGTAGCGCAGCAGCAACTCGGCGAGCCGATCGAACACGCCGTGCTCGTCGCGCGAGTGGATCGTGCAGAGCGATCCGTAGGACGTGTTCATCGCGTCGAACATCGCGACGATCTCCTCGGCGCGTACCTCGCCGACGATGATCCGGCTAGTGGACAGCCGCAGCATGTGTGGGAACAGGTCGTCGACGGTCAGCTGTCCCTCCGGCTTGCCGTCCGGACCCTTCTCGCCGAATCCCTCGCGTTCCTCGAAGCACACCGCCCAGGGGTGCCGGCCGGTGGTGTCGAGTCCCAACTCACCGACGGTCTCCATGACCGCGAACCACTCCTCGCGCGGGATCTCGTCGGCGATCGCACGCAGCAGCGTGGTCTTTCCGGAGTTCGCGCGGCCGGCGATCATCACGTTCATGTGCGCGCGGATCGCCGACTCGAGGAACGCCTTCACGGTCGGCGTGATGGCTTCCATGCCCACCATGTCGGCGAGTGACACGTCCATGATGCGGTGTCGCCGGATGACGACCACCGGCCGCGACGTGACCATGTAAATGACCGTCAGGCGCGCGCCGTCCGGCAGGCGCAGGTGAAGGATCGGCTTTGCCGCGGACAGCGAGCGCTCGGTCTTGCCACCGCGCTCGGCGAGGCGTTGGAGCAGGCCGATCAGTTCTTCGTCGCTGGCCGCCGCGGCATAGCTGGTTTCGTCGACGGCGCCGTTCGCGAACACCACACGCACCCGGGTGCCGAGCACCATGATGTTCTCGACGTCTGGGTCGTCGATCAGCGGCTGCAACCGACCGAGACCGGTGAGGTATGCGGTGACCGCCTCACTCAGCGCTCGCTCGTACCCTGGCCACGTCACGTCACCGGTCTCGCCGGACCGTACGCGCATGTCGACGTTACGGCGCACCACCGCTTCGGTGAGCTCCCGCGTGATCCGTCGCCGGTGATCGTTCGTCACCGACGTCTCGCCCCGCAGCGCCTCGATGACGAGCCGGCTCACCTCCGCCTGCAGCACCGCGACAAGGCCGTAGTCGATCTGGATCGCCGGCTGCGCCGGTACGTCCGGCGTCGGTCCGGCCGCGACGGCGTTCGTACCCGCCGAGATCGGTGAAAAGTCCACCCGCAGACCCATCCGGGCCGCACGCTGTGTCGCCGGGTCGGCGACCGCGCCGTTCGCGGCGTGGTGCGATGCCCCGTTCGGCTGCGCAGCGAGGCCACCGTGCACGGGCATCTCGGTTTCGCCGAACGCACGACCGGCCGCGTGACCGGGCAGCTCGGCAACGCCGCTGCGCCCTGGGCCAGCGACGCGTACGTGCGTCTCCTCCCACCGTTGCCGAGCACCAAGGTCTTCGGCGTAGACACGTGGCGCGAGCGGATCATCGGGCGAGTTCGCGCTAGCGGCAGGTGATCCATCGCCGGCAGGCGTTCCGCTGGCCTGCGGTACGTCCGCACGCGTGACGCTGGCCGGCAGTACGTCCGCACGCGTGACGCTGGCCGGCGGTACGTCGGCGGGCGTTGGATGCGCGGGCGTGGCGGAATCGGTCGGCATCGGCGGGCTCGCCACAACGTTGCTACGCAGCGCACGAGCCAGCGGTGATTCGGCCCGCGCCGGAGCCGCCGTCGCGTCCGCATGTCGCGCCGTCGGATCGCGGGGCGTGAGGTGTCCCGGCGGGCTGAACATCGCGGCGCCCGGTGTGGGCGGATCGTGTCGCGGGCCAACATCCGATGCGGAGCCGACATGCTCGATGGCTGGCGGCGCGGCGGGCGGTCGCACGGCCGCCCGCGGCTCGACAACGATCGGCGCGGCGACGATCGGCGGGACGGAAGGCTCGCCAACGATCGCCGCCGCGGCAGGCTCGGAGTCGTCGTTCGCCGGCGGCCACCAGGTGCCGCGCGGCGTGAACATGGACGGTTCCGCCGGGGCGTGGCGCGGCGTCAACGGGACGTCGTGATCGTTGGGAGCCGAACCGGCGTACCCATCTGTTGGTTGCTGTGGTCGCGGCCCGAAACGTCCGGCGTGGCCGGCGAAGCTGTCCGTGACCGTGACCGACCCGTCGTCCTCGTCGTCGATCGCGTCTCCGCCGTCGATCGGTAGGTCCGGCGGAAAGACCGCGGGCCGCACGGGTACCACCGGGTATTCGGCGGTCACCGAGCCCGATACCGCCTGGCTGAGTGGCGGACTCCACGCCGAATCGTGCACGTCGTCCGTCATCGCCGCATCACGCCTGGCGGCGAGTCCACGACGGACGGCGCATGGGCCGCGGACAGCTGCGCATCCGGTGCCGGATATCCGCCGGCGTCCACCTCGGGCGGCCGACTCGCGCGCATTAGAAGCGCCTCCCCGGTCTTTCGGGCGGCCCGCATGAGCGGCGCGTTATCCAGCACCTTGCCGATGCCGTCGCTCAGCGCCGCGGCATCCTTCTCGCGCCACGGAAGGGTCGCGATAACCGGTACGCCCAGCGCGCGCCCGAGGTCCGAGGTCCGATATTCGCCCCCTTCGACCACCAGCAGTCCCATGCGCCGCGCATCCCCGCCGCCGGACACGATTTCGCGGCGCACCGTGGCGACGACCGGCGCGGCGCTGGACGCCGACCGCAACGACGCCCGTACGACGATCAGCACCAAGTCAGCGGCGGTCATCACGGTCAGTGGCGGGTACGTGCTGATCAATCGTCCACAGTCGACGATCACGTCGAGTGGCTCGCGACCGGTGCTCTGCTGCGCTACGCCGCCGCGGCTCAGCGCGACGAAGAAGTCGGACAGCCGCGGCCACGACGGCGCCACTCCCGCGGACTCCACCGGATCCGTCACGCCGGGAAGGAGCCACCGCGCTACCGGTGCGCTATGTGCCGACGCCTTCTCCGGGGCGATGCTCACCACCTGGGCACGAAGCTCGTTGTCGAGGGTGTCACGGCGGGCGGCCACCGCGAGATAGGCGAGACCGCGGTCGCTGCGCAACTCGGCTCGTACGTAACCCGCCATCACGTCGCCGCCGGCCGGGTCCGCCTCCACCAGCAGCACCGGCCGTGGCCACGTCAGCGCGAGCGCCAAGCACGTGGTGGTCACGCCGGGCGAGCCCTTCGCGGATGCCAACGCGATGATCGCCACGATCACTTCCCCGGCACGAGTACGGCGACGATGCGGCCGGCGTTGCCCATGGTCGCGACCACGCCGGCGTCACCGGCGTCGACGACGACGTCGATCACCTGGCTTCCGTCGTCGGCTCGCCGGGCGACGTCGAGCACGGTGGCCGTCCACGTCACCGGGGTCTGGTCGGCGTCCGCGGAAGGCGCGGAAGGATCCGGGGTCTCGATGAGAGTCAGCTGGTCGCCGGCGCGCAGGTCTCGGCTCGGACGCTGGCTCGGCTTCAGCTGCAGCCCGACGAGCGCCTGACCGCTGCCCGGCGACGCCGAGTCGGTGAGTTCATCGGCCGTGAGCAGGGATCCGGCGACGAGTTCGACCCGCGCGTATTTGCCGAGCACGAAGTGCTCCTGGTCGGCCGGGATCGGGTTGAGTCCGGCCGCCGAGGTGATCCGGACGACCTGGAGATCGTCGGCGGTGATCTTCGCGCCGACCGGCACCGGTTTGAAGACGGCGAGATATGGATGCGTACCCGAGGCGGCGACGCCGACGAACCGCCACGCACCGAGCGCACCGAGCACGACCAGGACGATGCCGATGCTCACCATCGCGGGGCTGCGACGACGCGGGGTGCCGCGCCGCGGCGTGAACAGACCATTCGACGATGGCGCACCGCCCCCGGCCGCGCCCCTGGTCGCCGTCACCGTCACGTCACCACCGCCTCCCGTGTCACGCCGCGCACGCATAGCGGCACCCCGTCCGGCCGGTCGGCAGCCGCGGATGAGCCGTCCCGTACTCGATCAAGTGGCATCTATGCCTGCGACTCGCCGCAGCATAAGTCCGTTTGAGACCTGCGTGTCAATGGATCCTGGGAGTTGTTCATCCACTGTGATCTCTGCCGGACGGTGTCGTGTCGTCGCGAATCTGGATCGCCGCAGGTCAGTCGCTCATCGACGGAACTAACCGCGAACCATGGACATCATTGAATCGGTCAATGCCGGCCATCCGTCCGTGGTGGACAGACGGTGCCCGCCGGCAGGCGACGAACGTCCGACACAGCGGTCGGCCACCGCGCGATGAACACGCCGATGTCGACTGTTCAGGCCAGCGCTGCGGGCCTGGCCGATACCCTGACGACGTGACCGATCCGCAGCTCGCCGCGGCGGAATCGCTATACCTCGACGCTCGTGATGCGCACGATCGCGCGGTGATCGACGATGCGCGCGGCGAGGGCAGCCCCGATCTGACGGCGACGGCCGAGGCCGCCGCCGGACGAGCCCGTACGGCGTTGAACGCGCTGCACGCCAACGGCGACCGGCGCACTAACCCCGCCTGGTCTGCGGACGACACCCGGGCGTACGACGTGATGCGCGAGTGGATCGACGGGCTCGACGCTGCCGGCGCGCCGGCCGCCGTACCCGGGGAGAGCTGGGCGGCCACCGCGGAGCGCGGCCTCGACGCGTTGTCCGTACGCATCGCCGACGAGTACGGCCGTGCGCAGAGCGAAGTCGACATCGGCGACGTCACGGTCACTCGTCTCGGTGTGCTGGACCGGCTTGCCGCCGAACCCGATTCGCGACGACGCCGAGAGCTCTTCTTCGCGCTCGATCCGACATGGCAGACGATTGACGCGGACGGTGGCGTCGCGAGCCCGTACCTGCGAATGCTCCCGCTGTCGGCGGACCGCTGGTCGCGCCGCGGATCGCCGGTCGACCGCAACGCCGCGGCCCTCGGCATCTCGCCAGCGGACGTCGAACCACAGCTCGTCGCGATCCTCGAGACATGGCGTGACGTGATCGGCGCGACCCGCGTGCAACCGTGGGATTGGTGGTACGAGGCCGGGGCGACCACTCGCGCACTTCGTGCGCCAGTCACGCGCATCCATGCCATCAGCGACGCGTACCACGCATCGCTCGGCGCCGACCCGCGCAGGCTCGACGTCGGGTTCGACCTCTTTCCGCGCGGCGACCGGCCGCTCGTGCCAGTGGCCTACACCGAGTTCGGCGGCCGGCCGCGTCGCCTGCCGGATGGCGAGCGCGTCCCGGCACGACCGTGGGTGATGGCCGCCTACACCGGTGGTGGGTTGGGTGAGCTCACCGAGCTGATCCACGAGACGGGACACGCGATCCACATCGCCGCGATCGACACCCGCCCGGCGTTCGCGGACTGGCCGGACAGCGACGCGTTCACCGAAGGACTCGCCGAGCTGACCGCGTTGGACACCGCGGAACCGACGTGGCAACACCGGTGGCTCGGCGCGTCGGTGCCCGAGCAGGTCGCCATCCATGACCGGTACGCCGATGTGGCGCTCGACGTGTGCTGGGCGCTGTTCGAGATCCGCATGCACGCCGACCCGGACCAGGTGCCAAACGACGTGTGGACGGAACTCACGGCCACGTACCTCGGCATCGCGCCGCATCCAGAGGTTTCCTGGTGGGCGATGCGCGGTCAGCTCGTGCAGGAACCCGGGTACATGGTCAACTACGCGCTCGGCCCGATCGTCGCGGCCGACCTCCGCGCCGCGATCCGTCACACTCGCGGTGACTGGGTCGACGGCGACCCCGCCTGGTACGAGTGGCTGTCGGATCACGTGTACCGGTGGGGTCTGGAACGTTCCTCCGGCGCGGTGTTCGCCGACGTGGTGGGACGACCGCCCACGTCGGACGCACTGCTCGCCGAGATACGCCGCGCACGAGCGCGATAGGCACGCACCGAAGCGGTACCCGCGCATTCAGGCATTGACATGGCCGAATCCCGAGGACTAACGTGCCGCAAAACGCTTAGGAAACTTTCCTTTAAGTTCGGAGCGGTCTCCTGAGCGTTGGGTCGCGCCCCCTTGCCGACCCGTTGTCCCCGCGCCTGGTCCTGGAGGTCCGATGTCTCCTACCCGCCAGTCCTCGTCCCGATCGCGCACCCGCATCTGGTCCATGGTCGCCGCGTCGGCCGTCGCCGCGGCGACCCTCGCCGCCGCCATCCTGCTGCCCGCGAGCGCCGCGTCCGGCGCAACCAACCTGCTGACCAACGGCGACTTCGAGACCGGCAACCTGTCTGGCTGGTCGTGCTCGCTCGGCTCAGTGGTCACGTCGCCGGTCCACAGCGGCACACATGCCCTGCAGGGCGCCGCTAGCTCGTCTGACGACGCACAGTGCACTCAAACGGTGTCCGTCGTGTCCGGCACGCAATACACGCTGTCGGCCTGGGTGCAAGGAAACTACGTCTTCCTCGGCGTGACCGGCGGAGTGTCGACGTGGACGCCGTCAGCCACCGGCTGGTCGCTGCTGACCACCACGTTCACCGCGTCGTCCGCGTCGGCCGAGATCTACATCCACGGCTGGTACGCGCAGGGTACGTACTTCGCCGACGACATCACGCTGGCCGGCCAGGGCGGCACGGCGACCGTACCGGCCGCGCCGACCGGGTTGACCGTCACGGGTACGACCACGACGAGCGTGTCGTTGTCCTGGACGGGTTCCGCCGGCGCCACCGGATACAACGTCTACCGCGGCGCCACGAAGGTCGCGTCGGTGACCGGCACGACGTCCACCGTCACCGGGCTGACCGCGGGCACGCAGTACACGTTCAACGTGACCGCCACGAACAGCGCCGGCGAGTCGCCACACTCGGCGAACGTCACCGCTACGACGCAGTCCGGCTCGCCGACCGTACCGGCTGCGCCCACCGGCCTGACCGTCACGGGTACGACCACCACGAGCGTGTCGTTGTCGTGGAACGCGTCGTCCGGCGCCACCGGCTACAACGTGTACCGCGGCACGACGAAGGCGTTGTCCGTCACCGGTACGTCGGCGACCGTCACCGGGTTGTCGCCGAGCACGCAGTACACGTTCAACGTCACCGCGACGAATACCGCCGGGGAATCCGGGCATTCTGCGAACGTGACAGCGACGACGCAGGCCAGCGGCGGGGGCGGAACCGGCTCCGCGAAGGTGTGGCCCTACATCGACATCACCATGTCCACGCCGACGCTCGCACAGGTGGCGCAGGCGACCGGCCAGAAGTTCTTCACGCTCGCGTTCGCACTCGGCTCATCCGCCGGCTGCGTACCGTCGTGGGGCGGCACCATCCCGCTGAACGACTCACGGATCGCCGGTGAGATCGCCGACCTGCGAGCGCTCGGCGGCGACGTCGCGGTGTCCTTCGGCGGCGCACTCGGTCCGTACCTGTCGTCGGTGTGCGGCACGGTGGCGTCGCAGGCGGCCGCGTACGAGCAGGTCATCGACGCGTACAACATCAAGCACATCGACTTCGACGTCGAGGCGAGCATTCCAATCGACACGATGAACAAGGCGATCGCCCAAGTGCAGCGCGATCGGCCCGGCACGGTGGTCAGCTACACGCTCGAGGTGGTTGGCGACACGTTCGGCATCGTCGACTCGATCGGCACCGCGGTGCTCACCAACGCGGTCGCGAACGGCGTCAACGTTGGCATCGTCAACCCGATGACGATGGACTACTCGCCGTCGGCGGGTGTCGAGTGGGGACAGTCGGTCATCAACGCGGCACAGGCCACCGAGGCGCAGATGGCCACGATCTGGCCGTCGAAGACATCGGCGCAGCTCTACGCAATGCTCGGCGTCACGCCGATGATCGGTCGCAACGACACCGGGCCGATCTTCACCATCGCCGATGCTCAGAACCTGGTCGCTTGGGCGCAGACGAAGCACGTCGGGCTGCTCGCGTTCTGGTCGGTCGGCCGTGACAACGGCGGGTGCCCGGGCGGCGGCGTGTCGGCCACCTGCAGCTCGATATCTCAGTCGACGTTCCAGTTCACCGGAATCTTCGGCGGCTACACCGGCTGACCGAACGCCGAACACCACGGCGGCGGTCGCCCCCGGACCGCCGCCGTGGCTTATCCGTCGGCAGCGCCCGCACCGGCATCACGCACCGCATCGCCGCTGCGACGAGTGTCGCGATGCCGACGTGTCGCCGGTCCTCCGCGATGGCATCGAACCATTACGATGACGCCAATCTCGCGGGGTTCCGGAGGGCGCACATGTCCGATCCTGCAGCGGCTGAGAATCGTGCAGCGGCTGAGCCGAGCGCCGTGACGTCGAAGACCGACACCGTCGGTCGTCGCCACCTACGTCAATGGATCGCGGCCCTCGCCGCGGCGGCCGTCGTCGCACTTGTGGTCACGCTGATCGTGATCGCAAATCAGCCGCCCGGCCGGTTCACCACCGCGGACGCGCGCCGCGCGGGCGTCCCGGTGGTCGTCGGCGACACGCTGTTCCGGCCGGACGGGACGACAACGACGTTGAAGCTGCCGGACGGCGACATCATCACTCAGTTGGCCGTCGTGCCCGGCGGCGTGGTCGCTCTGGTGAATCACCAGGATCCCGATGACGCCGGCGTCGCGGTCGAGGTGCGGTTGATCCCCTCGGGCGGCGGGTGGGAACAGCTCGCCAGGCCCGCCGAGAACGCCTTTGCCGTCACCTCGGACGGTCGGACGGTGGTTGCCGCGTCCGGCGGCGCGGGTATCGCGCTCGAGTCGATCGACGTGACAACACGACGGACTCTTCAGCTGATCGGCGGCAACTGGTCGGTGGCCGCGCTCAACGGAGACTGGGCACTGCTGCGGTCCAACTCCGACGACTACGTGTGGCGTGACAGCGAGATCTGGAACGTACGCACGGGTGCGGTCGTACCGTTTGCGACGTCCTACGGCGTAACACCGTTGGGCGTGACGCCGAGCGGCGGCGTGTTCCGCGCCGTCGAATCGAACCCACCGGCGCAACCGGATGCCCCCGCGCAGGCGTGCCTCGACGTCGTCATGCCGACGGGCATAGGTGCGGCGGCGACGGTTCCGACAACGCCGACGGGCTATTGCGCGGTATTCGATCTCGCCGACGCGACCGTCTCACCGGACGGCGCATGGGCCGTGCTCATCCCCCGCACAGTGACCGCGGGACACGGCGTGGTCGCGGTACGCACCGCTGATCTGCACGCCGGCCGGTGGGCGCCGGTCGATCTCAATCAAGCGGACGGCGTGAGTCGACCGCTGTTCTGGGATTCGCCGACCACGTTCATCGCACCGTTCGCCAAGGACGCAAGCGACACCGGCGTGGAGCGCTGCTCGGTCGACGGCCACTGCCGCGACTTCGCCCTGCCTGCGAATGCTGTGGTGGGCCAACCGATCGATAGCTAGGCCACGACTCGCCACGTTCCCGGTTAAGGAAGGGCGACATGACAAACGCAACGGTGGAGCCAGCAGGACTCGCGCCGTCCAGCCAGACCACACCGCCGGTACGGCGTCGGCGCGGTTGGGTCTTCGCGGCGGCCGGCGCCGTGGTGATCGCGCTCATGGTCACGCTCATCGTCATCGTCACGCGGCCCCACCCGTTTACGGCGTCGGATGCGCGTCGGGTCGGCCTCACGGTCATGGTCGGCGACACGGTGTTCCTGCCCAACGGCACGACGACGACGCTGGGCGTGAGGGCGGACGCGATCAGCGATCTGACCGCCATACCCGGCGCCTACCTCGCAGCCGTCGACGAGCCGTTCGCCGACACCGACCTGGTGATCATCTACCCGGGCGGATCTGGTGGGGACATCGCCAAGTCGATCGACTCCAATTTCGAGGTCTCGGCGGATGGTCGCATCGCCGTCGTGAGGTCGGTGGACGCGGAGAACAACATCGCTCTGCGGTCCATCGACATCGAGACCAGTGCTCAACTCCACACGTATGGCGACGGCAACCAGCACGTCATCGCGGTCCGTGGCGACTGGGCACTGATCAGCGATGACGGTGACAGCTCGTCGTCGCCGCCCAGCGTGGTGTGGAACATACGCACCGGCGCGGTCGTGCCGTTTGCGAGCTCCGTCGGCGTCGTGGCCTGGGGCGTGACTCCCGACGGCGAGGTACTGCGCAGCATCGACGCCGAACACGCGCCGCCGCTGTCGCCGACGTCGACGTCGACGCGTGCTTGCTACGACCTGGTAGCGCCGGATCACACGGCGAAGCCGGCGGTCATCCCGACAAACCCAACGGGTTACTGCGGCCGGCTCGACGTCACGGACGCGACCATGTCGCCGGACGGATCTTGGGTCGTCCTGATACCGACCAATCAGTCGCCTGGCCACGGCGTGGTCGCGGTACGCACCGCGGATCTGCACGACGGCCGGTGGGCGCCAGTCAATCTCGACCAGGCGGACGGCATGAGTCGGCCACTGTTCTGGGACTCGCCGACGAGCTTCATCGCGCCGTACACCAACGACGCGGGCGACGCCGGCTACGAGCGCTGTTCGGTCGACGGGTGGTGCCACGACCTCGGCATCCCCGAGGCCGCGGTAATCGTCCGCTCGCTCGGAGGTTGACTCTGCGGTAACTTCACCAGCCATGTACGACTATGTCATCGTGGGCGCCGGATCGGCCGGTTGCGTGCTGGCGAACCGGTTGAGCGCTGATCCGAACGTGACCGTCGCGCTGATCGAGGCCGGCGGGCCGGATCGCAAGCGGGAGATCCACATCCCTGCCGCGTTCAGCAAGCTTTTCAAGACGCCGTTCGACTGGGCGTTCGAGACGCAGCCGCAGAAGTTCCTCGACGACCGCGAGCTCTACTGGCCGCGTGGCAAGGTGCTCGGTGGCTCGTCGTCGATCAACGCGATGATGTGGGTACGCGGGCACCGCGCCGACTACGACGGCTGGAACCTGCCCGGCTGGTCGTACGACGAGATCCTGCCGTACTTCCACCGGATCGAGCACCGGGTCGGCTCGAACCACGACCAGACGTACGGCACCGACGGGCCACTGTGGATCGAGGAGCTGCGCGACCCGAACCCGCTCACGAAGGCGTTTCTCGACGCATGCGAGCAATACGGGTTGTACCGCAAGCACGAGTTGAACGAGGCCGACAACACCGGGTTCGCGCGTACACCGGTGACCATGCACAGCGGGCGGCGGTGGAGCGCGGCGGACGCGTATCTGCACCCGGCGACCAAGCGCCCGAACCTCACCGTGATCACGGGCTCGCTCGCCGAGCGACTCGTGATCGAGGACGGCGCGGATGGTGCGGTCGCGCGCGGCGTGTCGTACCGCGAGCAGTCCGGGGCGCTGACCGAGGCACGCGCCAGCCGCGAGGTGATCCTGTGCGCCGGTGCGATCGGCTCACCGCATCTGCTGATGCTCTCCGGGGTCGGCGACCCGGACCGCCTCGCCGCGGCGGGCATCCCGGTTGCGGTACGCAGCCTCGAGGTCGGCCGCAACCTCCAGGACCACCTGGCCACCGGCTTGATCGTCCACACGCCGACCGCGGTCACTATGGTGGACGCGGAAAAGCTCGGCCAGGTCGTGAAGTATCTAGCCCGGCGCAAGGGCATGCTTTCGTCGAACGTCGCCGAGGCCGTTGCGATGGTGCACACCGAGGACGGCCTCGACGGGCCGGACATCGAACTCATCTTCGCGCCGGTGCCCTACCTGGACCACGGCTTCACGGTGCCGCCGGGACATGGTTTCACCGTCGGGTCGATCTTGTTGCAGCCGCGCAGCACCGGTGAGCTCACCGTGACGAGCGCCGATCCCGCCGCGGCGCCGGACATCGACCCGTGCTACCTCACCGACGACGAAGACACGCGGCGGGTGCTTGCCGGGTTGGCGGTCGCGCGCGGCATCCTGGACGCGCCCGCGTTGGCGGTCCACGTCGGCGCGCCGATGCGCCCGGATCGCTGGCCAGGCGATGACGCCGAGATGGAGACGTTCGTGCGGACCTACGCGGAGACGCTCTATCACCCGGTCGGGACCTGCCGGATGGGCGCCGATGATGCGTCGGTGGTCGGTCCGGACCTGCGCGTACGCGGCGTCGCCGGGCTGCGGGTCGCGGACGCATCGGTCATGCCGCGGATCAACCGCGGTCACACGAATGCACCCACGTTGATGATTGCGGAGCGCGCGGCGGATCTGATCGCGGCTAAGTAGCCCTCGGCGCCGACTCTAGGTGTCAGGCGGGGACGGCCGCGCCCGGCGCGTCGGTCGCGGAATCGAGCCGCCGCGGCCCGGTCTCCGGTACGTCGCCCAGACCGTAGCGGTCACGCAGATCGGCGAGCACGACCTGATAGGTCATCGCGTCGACATAGTTCGCGTGGCGACGAGAGTCCACATAGGACTTGCCGCCGCGCAGGTCGGGCCGATCGGTCACCTTGCGCTCCCGCCACGACGCCCACACCTCGCCGCCCAGCTCGCGCGCCGTCGCGTCGAGGACGATGAGCTGCGCCATCTCTTCGAACCGCCGGTACGCCGCGTCGGCGAACTCCACGAAGCCGAGCACCGCGAGCCCGTCGTGATCGCGGCTGAAGATGTTCAAGTACAGATCGGGCCGCCCGTGCCGCCATGGCAGCAGCGCATCGTCGAGGAACGGCAGCAGGTAGTCGTACCCGGTCGCGAAGATCACCAGGTCGAGTTGCTCGCTCGTACCGTCGGCGAACTCCACACCATCCGTGGTGAAGCGCGCGATATCGGGACGCGCGACCAGATCGCCGGCCGCCAGATGTGTCAGCACCTCGGAATTGAGGATCGGATGGCTGGACAGCAACTCGTGATCCGGCTTCGGCAGGCCGAGTCGCGTCACGTCGCCAACGAGGCGGTCGAGGAACTTCGCCGGATCGGTCGGCAGGCTCATCCCGGCCGGCGGCGGCAGCACTCCAGCGAATAGGGCATCGGTGGGTACGCCGCCGATGTGCTTCGGGATGTACCGGTAGCCGCGGCGTACCGACAGGAACGCCTGCGACGCGGACCGAGCGGCGTCGGATGCGATGTCGACGCCCGAGTTGCCGGCGCCCACGATCAGCACGCGTTTGCCGCGGAATTCCTCTGCCGAGCGGTAACTCGAAGAGTGGCGTGCCTCTCCGCGGAACGACTCCTGCCCCGGGTAGGACGGCATATTCGGATGCCAATTCACGCCCGGTGCCGCGATCACGCCGCCGTAGTCGCGTGTCTCACCGGTGGACAGCGTCACGCGCCAGAGCGGGTCCTGGCCCGCTGCTGTGATCGGTTCCGCGCGCGTCACCGACGTGCCGAACGTGACGAGGTCGGTGAGGCCCTCGGCAGCGGCGAACGCGCGGACATAATCACGGACCTCACGCCACGACGGATAGTCGCCGAACGTGTCAGGCATCGGGTAGCCCACGAAGCCGGACATCTGACGCGACGAGATGAACTGCGCCGACTCGTACATCGGGCTGCCCGGCGAGTCCGCGTTCCAGATGCCACCCACCGCGTCGGCTCGCTCGTACCAGTCAAAGTCGATGCCCTCGGACCGCAACGCACGCGCGGCGACCACGCCGGCCGGTCCGGCGCCCACCAGGCAGTAGCGTCGCGACCAGGTCGACGGCCGCGGCAGCGTGCGTGGCCGGGCGCGCAACCGGGACAGCGCGATCTGGCCGTAGATCGCCGGCCGGTTGGCGCGGATCCACACGCCCGCCAGCACGCCGGCCGCGAGCACGACGCCGAGCAGCCACGGCAGATCGTCGATCACCGGATTGTGCGTGCCGACCAGCGTCGGGAAGTAGAACGCGGCCAGGAAGAACGCGACCAGCAGGCTGATCGCGCCGACCGCCGGGAAGACGAGGGTACGCCAGTAGTCGCGCTCGCCACGCCGCCGGAAGAACGCCACCACCGAGATCGCGGCAAGGACCTGCAGCAGTACTACGCCGAGCGTGGACAGCCCGACCATGCTGGCCGCGAGCGTCAAGTACGGATCGAGACCGGCGACCGCGAACGCGCCGACGACCACGACCGTGACGACGGTGATCGTGATGCTGCCGACGTGCGGCGACGTGTGGCGACCGTGATAAGCGCCCAGGCCCTTCGGCAGTACGCGCTCCCGGCCGAGCGCGAACAGATAGCGGCTCGCGGCGTTGTGCACCGCGAGCATGGACGCGAGCACGCTGGTGCACAGCAGCACGCCCATCACGTCCATGACGATCTCGCCGGCGTAGGTCTGCGCCTGGTCGAACAGCAGGTTCCCGAGGTTGCTGCCGAGCCCGGCGGCGACCGCGTGCGTGCGATCCACGCCGATCGCGCCGACCGTGAACCACGTGGTCAGGAAGTAGAAGACGCCGACGGACAGCACGGCGATGTAGGTCGCCCGCGGAATGCTGCGCTCCGGCCGCGCGGTCTCCTCGCCGTAGAGCGCACCGGATTCGAACCCCACGAAGCTCGTGAACGCGAACATCAGCGCGATGCCGATCGAGCCGGAGAACACGTTGTGCGGCGCGAGTGCGGCGGTCGGCAGCGCGGCGCCGCCTTTGTGGCCGAGCACCGCGAGGTCGAACACGATGAGGATGGCGAACTCCAGCACCATCAACACGCCGAGCACGCGGGCGGACAGATCGGCCGAGCGGTAACCCATGAACGCGACGAACGCGGCGGCGATCGCGGACGGGATCTCCCACGCGACGGTGACGCCAACGGTGCCGAGCACGATGTGCACGAAATACCCGAACGCACCGCAGAGCCCGATGGTAAGCACCGTGTACGAGAGCACCGCGAGGTACGCCGCCCCGACGCCAGCCGGTCTCCCGATGCCCCGAGCGACGTACGTGTAGAACGCACCCGTGTTCACCACGCGCCGACTCATCGCCGCGTATCCGACGCAGAAGCAGAGCAGGGCAGCGGTCGCGATGGCGTACGCCGCCGGCAGCCCCGGCCCGTTGCCGTAGAGCAGCGCCAGCGGAGTGTTGCCGACCATCGCAGCCATCGGCGCGGCGGCCGCGATGATCACGAAGACGACGCGCGACGTGGTGAGCTTGCGGGCGCCAGCACGACCGGCATCGGCCGGGCCAGCAGCCTTGGCGGCCGTCGAGCCGGCCGGGCTAACCGCGGCGGCTGTCGCGTCGGCCGGGCTACCGGCATCGGCGCGGAAGCTGGTGCCGGCCGATTCGCTCGATCTCGCGTCGTCCGCCATACTCTCCGCTCCTGCTGCACGTGCCGGCCGACCGGCGAGGATGACCGCGCGCAGCATGGTCCACCAGGCGGCGCCGGGTCAAGCGCTGATCATGCCCGGTAGATCCAGGATTACATCGCGGTCGCCGTGGTGGATCACGGACGGCACGGTCCGTCGAGCCGCTCGGCGAGGATCGCGACCCCCGGACCCGTGAGTCGACGCAGACCGGCGGGCCGGCCGGCAAGCGCGAGCAGGATCGCCTCGATGGGCCCCTGCACGAGGCCGCCCTCGCCGCGTACCCACGTCACGTCGGTCGCCGCCAGCCGGAGGCCGCGCACCCGCCGCCGCGTCGCGTAGAACGGGTTCTGCCACATTCCGGCCGCCGCGACCGCCGCGTCCACGACCGGCATCGGCAGCGTACGGTGCAGCGGAATCGCGATGTCCTGGGTGTGTACGAGGATGCCGGCGAGGGGATCACGGGCGGTGGTGAACGGCACCCGGCGGTCCGAGTCGGCCGCGGCGCGAAGCTCGGCGACCAGAATCGCGGTCGGTGCCTCGGCCCGGCGTCGGGCGGTGTCCAGCGACATGCGATGCACATCGCCGCGTGCCCGGGCAAACTCGATCATGAGCTCGCCGATGGTGGTCTGTGGCCCGAGTACGGTGTGCGCGACCACGTCGCGGACCCGCCACCCAGGGCAGAGGCTCTGCTGGTCCCACTCCTCCGGCGCCAGCTCGTCGAGCATGGCGGCCAGGCGCAGCCGCTCGCGGTGCACCGCGAAGCGCACCTCGAGCCGGCCGAGTGTCGGTTCCGCCGTCATGTCCGCCGTTCTCACGTTGCACCCCCCGGGTACGCGAAGCTCGACCTCGGGCAGCGCCGCGACTAGTCTGAGCAGAAATAGTATGAATCCCTGACTACCCGCTATCACGATCAGCGATCATGGTTCGTGGCGGGCAAAAGCCCAGGTCACGAGCCCTTTTTCACGGCTAGTACGAGGGTCTGACTAATATAACTCAGCAAAACGGGCATTCCGCTACCGCGGAAGGTGTGAGAAAGCTGTGAGGAGCGTCCACGTTGACGCAGACGCCGGACATCACCACCAGGCAGCCAGGGTCCCAGGCAAGCGTCGCGGCACTGCTGTTCTCTGCGTACCGGGCGATGGAGTCACGAATCTTCGGAGCGCTGAGCCAGGCCGGGTACGGCGACGTCACACCCGCACAGGGGCGCGTGTTTCGGGTCATTCGGCCTGACGGGTCACGCCTAACCGAGCTCGCACAGGCCGCTCGGGTGACGAAGCAGACCGCCGGCTTCCTGGTGGATCAGCTGGTACGTGCCGGATATGTGGTCCGGGTTCCGGATCCGGCCGATGCGCGCGCGCGGCTGATCAAGATCGCGCCGAAGGGCTCCGCCGTGATCCCGATCGGCGCGGCGGTGGTCGCCGGCGTCGAGGCCGAATGGACCGCCCTCCTTGGTAAGGAACGCATGCAGATGCTGCGGGAGGCACTCCAAGTGCTGTGGGAGGCCACCGACACGCCATCCGCGTTGCGCCGCCACCAGGAGGCGCCTATCGACGAGGTCGTCGTCGCCTAGCTGTTCAGCGCTGATCGGTTGCTTCCGATCGAGCCGTCGCCGATCGAGACGTCACCGATCTAGCGGTTGCCGATCGAGCCGTCGCCGATCGGGTCCATCCCAGCCGCCCGACACGACCTCCAGGTTTCGCTCAGCCACGCGTGGCAGCATGGCCGGCGGCCGGCCGGCCCGCCGAACCATCGGAATCGAGGGCGATCGGTCCGCGGATCTGGCGACCAGTACGCGGTCCGCGCCGCAACGGTGCGATCCGCGCCACAACGAGCGTGCATGGGCAACGGGGGGATATCGCGATGGCTGGGACGGACGCCACGGACGGCAGCATGGGTGACGCACGCGGAACGACGCGGCGCATCGTGCTTCGCGGAGCGGGAATGGCGGGACTCGGCGCCGGCGCCCTCGCGGCGCTCGCCGCGTGCGGGCAACTCGGGAACGCCGCTGCCCAGCCGCCGAAGCGCACCGGCCCGGTCGCGCTCGGGCCGACCGCGGACGTCCCGGTCGGTGGCGGCAAGATCTACGCCGACCAGGTTGTCGTCGTGACCCAGCCCTCAGCAGGCCAGTTCAAATGCTTCAGCGCCAGTTGTACGCACGCCGGCTGCCTCTTGCACGACGTATCCGGCGGCACGATCAACTGCGCGTGTCACGGCAGCCAGTTCGCCATCGCGGACGGATCGGTGGTGCGACCGCCCGCCGAACGTCCGCTGCCCACCGAGTCGATCACGATAGCGAACGGCGAAATCACGCTTGCTTGAGCCACCACCCGGTCACCGGTCTGACGATGAGTTCGGCCGGCTATGAGTTCGGCCAGCTACGAGCTCGGCCGGCCGGCGACCACGTTCTGCACCTTGATCTTCGCGCGGATGAGCGGGTCACGATAGCGGCGTTCGCGCCGGGCGGCCCGCTCCATCCGGGCCTGACCACGCTTCTTGTGCGGGTGATAGCGCCATCGCGCCCACGGCGAGTGTGGCCGCGCCAGCCGGATCGAGCCGACGATGAGCAGGAGCGGAATGAACACCCCGATCAGGCCGGTCCACACCTTGCCCTTGAGCAACGTGATGCCAGCGAGCGCCACGTAGAACACCGCGACGATGATCGTGGACGCCACGCCGTTGCCGCCGGAGGACTGGTCCGACCCGATCTCCAGCGGCCGCGCGCCCACCAGCAGCAGCCCGATCAGGGCGATCGCCACGAACACCGCGTCCACCGATTGCCGGCCCTGGCTCGTCCAGTAGACGTCCTTGAGGCGCAGGATCAGCGCGAATTCGTCCAGCACGAGCCCGATGCCGACGCCAAAGATCGCCGACGTCACGCACAGCGGCCACAGCGCCCGATCCGGCAGTGCGATCCCGCCGACGCCCCCCACGATCATGAAGACCACGCCGAACACAACGTGGTGAACGTGTACGCCGCCGGAGTCCACGTTCCCCGGCCACCACTTGACCTGCGCTCGGATCATGCGTACCGAGAGCCGGATGAACCCGAATGCGAGCACCATGCCCACGAACGTGCAGAACAGCGGGAGCCGCCCGCTCTCCACGATCGTTCGGTGAAACCAGCCGCCCAATCGCCCGCCTCCGCGAGGTGCCGGCCCGACCCGCCCGGACCTTTCTCTCAGGATGGCATTTGTGCAGGTCAGCCCGGTTCGGAAGGCGCGACGTCGGCCGGCTCATCGTGGGGCTGACCGTGTGCCGAGCGAGCCGCATTCGAGAGCCGCTCGCCGAGCACGCGCACGTGCGCGACCAATTCGGGCGGCTCGAGCACGTCGAAGTCCACACCCTTGAGCGCGATGT
>DATFRR010000040.1:0-6269 GCA_035263025.1 Micromonosporaceae bacterium | reverse complement strand
CCGCGACGGGTACGCCAACCGGTCCGTAGGGCGTCCGCCAGTGGCAGGAACGCACGTGTGGGCGCTCGGCTCAGGTCGGGCGCCCACAGTTTGCCTTCCGCGACCGTGTCGGCCAAGCGTCGGGCGAACCGGGTCCGCGCCGCGCGACCTCGTCGCATAACGGGCGGTCTACGCTCGACATGCACCGGAACGGCTCGACGGTGAGCCGGCGCCACACTGGATCTCGGCCAGCTCATTCTCGCCACGCGTACACACGAGAGGGCAGCGACGTGATGGACGAATCGGGTCCGCCGACGGCAAGCGCCGCGACGGGCGACGAGACGCACGTCCTCGGCGGTCGTGTGGTCGCCGCCTATTCGGCGGCCGCTCCGGAGCTCGAGGCGGCGCTAGCGGTGCCGATGGATCCGCAGGCCGCCGCGTTCTTCGATGTGGACAACACGATGCTGCGGGGTGCGTCGCTCTACTGGTTTGCCCGCGGCATGGCCACTCGCGACTACATCAAGACCACCGACATCCTGCGGTTCGGCTGGAGTCAGTTGAAATTCCGCGTGCTCGCCGCCGAGCGACCCGACGACATGGCCAGCGCGCGCGCCGCTGCGCTGGCGTTCGTCAAGGGCTGGCCGGTCCGCAAGCTCGAAGCGTTGTGCGAGGAGATCTTTGACGAGCTGATGGCCGAGCGGATCTGGTCCGGCACACTCGCGCTCGCTCAACTGCATCTGGCCGCCGGGCAACGGGTCTGGCTCGTGACCGCCGCACCGGTCGAACTCGGTCGGGTGATCGCCGATCGGCTCGGCCTCACCGGTGCGCTCGGCACGATTGCGGAGATCGACGACGGCGTGTTCACCGGACGGCTCGTCGGCGATCTGTTGCACGGACCGGCGAAGGCCGAAGCCGTCAAGGAACTGGCCGAACTTCATCGGCTCGACCTGTCGATGTGCACGGCGTACAGCGACTCGATCAACGACGTACCCATGCTGTCCACCGTCGGCCATGCGGTCGCAGTGAACCCGGACAGCCGCCTGCGCCGCGAGGCACGCCGCCGCGGCTGGGAGACGCGCGACTTCCGGACCGCTCGGAAGGCCGCGAAGATCGCGGTGCCGGCGGCACTCGGCATCGGCGTTGTCATCGGCGCGGCGACGACCGCTGCTGCGTTGCGCCGCCGCGACAGCGAGCCGGACTGATCACAGCCCGGACTGATCACAGCCGGACTGATCGCAGCCGGAGCGACCCAGCGGTCAGAACGCGTCCGGCCGGCGGGCCAGCAGTTCGTGCAGGGTCTGCTGGATGATCTCGCGAACCTGGTCCGCAAGGTTGAAGACGACCATCGGATCGTCGGCGTGGTCGCGCAGGTGTTCGGTCTCCACCGGCGGGCAGAACTCGATCAGCCACTTGGACGGCAACGGAATCAGGCCGAGCGGACCGAGCCAGGGGAACGTCGGCGTCACCGGGAAGTACGGGATGCCAAGCAGCCGCGCAAGCGGCTTGATGTTGCCGAGCAACGGGTAGGTCTCCTCGGCTCCCACGATCGCCACGGGCACGATCGGCGTACCGGTGGCCAGCGCCGCCGAAACGAACCCGCCGCGCCCGAACCGCTGCAACTTATACCGGTCGCGGTAGGGCTTGCCGACGCCCTTGAATCCCTCCGGGAATACGCCGACCAGCTCGCCGCGCCGCAGCAGTCGCTCGGCATCCGGCGCACACGCCAACGTGGCGCCCGACTTGCGCGCGAACTCGGACATGAACGGCACCCGGAACACCAGATCTGCGCCGAGAAGCCGGAGGTCGCGTCGGATCTGTGGTTCGACGTGTACGGCGTGCGTGAGCATCAGCGCGTCCAGCGCGATCGTGCCGGAGTGGTTCGCCACCACGAGACCCGCGCTGTCCAGCGGCACGTTCTTCGCGCCGGACACCTCGACCCGGAACCAGTCGCGGTAGAGGAAATGCAACATGGGCTGCAGCAGGTTGTCGTTGAGTTCCGGATCGAAGCCGAATTCGTCGACGTCGTACTGACCGGTCAGTCGCCGCCGCAGGAACGCGAGCGCGCCCGCGACACGAGCATCCCAGATGTCCAGCTCGTCGAGGTCCGACGCATAAGATCCGCTGAGCCGTGGCTCGGTGCCGCGGACAACTGCGTCGTCCCGGCTGCGTGAACGTGTTGTCGCGGCGACCGGATCGGCGGAACGGACCGAGCGCTCGGCCGCCTCAGACCGCGCCGGCCGCTTGGTCGGGGCGGACTTGATCGGTCGCGTAGGCGAACCCGACCGCGTGCCACGGGCGCCACCCTGCGTCGGGGCGGACTTCGCTGCTCGGGTCGTCGAATCCGACCTTCTGGCACCGGCGCCAGGCGCCTGCGCCGGCGCGGACTTCGCCGCTCGCGGGGCGGACTTGGCTGCTCGCGCCGGAGAATCCGACCGTGTGCCGCGCGCCGCGTCCGCACGCGTTGCACCGCGTGCCGTGCCGGACTGACTGGCGCCCTGGCGTGTTGCGTTGCGCGCCGTGTCGTCAGCGGCCATCGCCACCATCGCCCTTCGAAGAATCGCGGCCGGGCAGGCGTCCGGTAATTATTCGCTCGCCGGCCCGGACTCGGGCCGAGATGCCGGCGCGCACTTGGCGGATCTGGCTCAGCAGCACCGACTCGGCGGCCCGGATCGCGTCGGCGGGCAGCGGCCCGTCGTCCGCGTGCGCCCGCAGGAAGTCGTCGAACGCCGCGACCGTGCTGCGCGGCTCGAATCCGAACTCGTCGACCAGCGCAGACGTGTCCACCACGCGACCGTGGACGAACAAGTCCAGCTGGTCGAGGCTGAAGTCACGGGGCCCGAGACCGCGGGCGAACCCGGCCAACGCGGACATGCCCGGCTCCGGCACCGGGAACGCGAGCCGGCCGGCCCGGCGGACCGCCTGCGACAGGGTGATCGTGCCGGCACCCGCGACGTTGAACGTGCCGGGATGGTCGCCGATCACAGCGCGATGCAGGATCTCCAGCGCGTCGTCGGCATGAACGAATTGCAGTCGCGGATCGCGGCCGAACACGGTCGGCACGACGGCTTGGCTGAAGTAGCGCGTGAGCGTGGTGTTGGCCCGCTCGCCGATGAACGGCGCGAAACGCAGCACGGTCGCGGACACGTCCGGCCGGCGGCGCCGGAAGCCTCGTACGTAACCCTCGATGTCCAGCACATCGCGGGCGTACCCACCACGGGGCACGGCACGCGGCTCGGTCGACTCGGTGAACACCGCCGGGTCACGGAACGAGGCGCCGTACGCCGCGGTCGACGACCGTACGACGACCTTGCGCAGATCCGGTGCCTGTTGGCATGCGGCTAACAGCTGCATGGTGCCAATGACGTTGTGTTCCTTCATGCCCGCGCGCCCGCCCGTGTGCGGATCGGCGGCCGAGGCAATGGCGAGATGTACGACCGCCGAGATCCGTTCCGCGATCAGTAGCTTCGCCGGCTCGGGGGTTCGGATGTCTGCGCACACCACCCGTACCCGCGCCGGCAGCAGTGCGGCGACGTCGGCGGACGGCGGCGCAGCGTCGATGCCGATGATCTCTTCGATGCGCGGATCCTCGGCGAGACGCGCGGCGACCGCGGCGCCGAGATATCTGGCCACACCGGTGACGAGTACGACTCGCGGCACCTCGTGACGCGACGCGGCGGCAACCGGCGATCCCACAGTCGCGGGCGGTGCGTCGACGATCGCCGCTGCCGTTACCGCGGCCGACGCCGCGAGTCCGTTGGTGCCGCTATAGCCATTCGGTCCGCCGAATCCGAACGACCCATCGACGCGCGCCGCCCTGAGGTCCGCGCGGCCCGTCACGACCTCGGCGTGGGCAGTCGCGACGTCGGCGTGCGGAGCCGCGACCAGACCACCGGCGAGTGGCGGCCGGCCGTTGTCCGGCGCGTTGCCGTGCGCCGGTGCCGTCGTGGCGTCGCCTGTCACGTCTCGCCTCCGCAGATCGCGGGTGTCGTCGTGGTGTGATCGCGACGGTGGGGTCTGTCCGCGAGTCTCCCGAGGACGGACGGCGGTCGCAACTGGGGCCGAACGCGGGACTGCACGAAACCTTCAGCACACCGGGTCGCCGGGCAGCTGTGGCACCGACGGCCCGGTGTGGCCCTGGGCTCCGGCGGACCGGGCGGTCCGCCAGGGCGCGAGATGCCGGCGCGGGCCGGCTCGCGCCTTACTTGCCGAGACGACGACGCTGGACGCGGGTCTTTCGCAGCAGCTTGCGGTGTTTCTTCTTGGCCATCCGCTTGCGGCGCTTCTTGACCACTGAGCCCATACGACGTCCCCTTAACACAACGGTCGGCCGCGGTTCCGGCCAAGCCGGCCCGCGTGCCCCAAATGCTAGATGGTTGGCCGCCTGGTCCGTCCGCTGCGCTTCCACCAGAAGGTGGGCGCGTGACATCGCGCGGCGGCGACCATGTCAAGGGTAGTCGTAGCGGACGTGGCGGGCCACCGCGCCCCCCTCGCGTCGCTTGGTGGCCGGCCCGGCGCAACGTCGTGGTCAGGCGGTCTCCTGGAATGCCTCGCGGAGATAGGTGTGTACGGCGTGTTCGGGTACCCGGAACGAACGACCGACCCGCACCGCGGTGAGCTCGCCGGAGTGGACGAGTCGGTAGACCGTCATCTTCGACACCCGCATGAGCTCCGCGACCTCGGCGACGGTGAGGAACTTGACCTCCGCAAGCCTGGCGTCGGCACGTGGCGATCCGGCCATGGCCACCCCAACCCTGTCGTGCGCGCTATCGCCCGGCAGCGATCCTGCACCCCGTGGGCCGATAACGTCGGTGTACCCAAGGACGTTACCGGGACGGGTGTGACTTGGGCGAAAGTTCCGAATTCTTGATCTGAAGAAACGCGAAATTCGCTCTCGTGTCAGTCGGTGCGGGCGGCGCCGGCGGTCCTTATTCGGCGCCAGCGCGGCTCCGGCGGTCCGCTACTTGGTGCCGGCCAGCGCGCGGAGGAAGAACGCCATGTTCGCCGGTCGCTCCGCGAGGCGGCGCATCAGGTAGCCGTACCACTGGTCGCCGTAGGGCACGTAGACCCGCATGGTGTAGCCCTCGGCGGCCAGGCGGCGCTGCTCGTCCGGCCGGATCCCGTAGAGCATCTGGAACTCGAACTCGTCGGGCGAGCGATCGAACCACTTCGCTCGGTCCTCACCGATGGCGACCAGCCGTGGATCATGGGTGGCGAGCATCGGGTACCCGGGTCCGGACATGAGGACGTTCATGCACCGTACGTAGGACTTGTCGACATCGAGCTTCGACTGGTACGCAACCGACTCCGGCTCCTTATACGCACCCTTGCACAGCCGTACACGCTGACCTTCGTGCGCAAGCTCGCGGCAGTCCGCCTCGGTCCGGCGCAAGTACGCCTGGACAACGGCGCCGGTCGATGGGAAGTCGGTCCGCAACCGGCCCAGCAGGTCGAGGGTCGAGTCGGTCGCGGCGTGGTCCTCCATGTCGAGCGTCACGGTGGTCCCCGCGGACGACGCGGCGGCACAGATCGCGCGCGCGTTCGCCTCGGCTAGCTTCTCGTCGAATTTCTGACCGAGCGCGCTGAGCTTCACGCTGACCTCGGCCGCGTCGGACAGGCCCGCGTCGGTCAACTCACCGAGCAGCTTGACGTATTCGTCGCGGGTACGTTCCGCCTGATCCGCGGTCAGCGTGTCCTCGCCGAGATAGTCGAGCGTCACCTTCAGCCCGTCGCCGACCAATTCCTTTGTCACCCGCAACGCGTCGCCGGTGCGCTGCCCCGCGACGAACCTCCGCACCACCTCGCGGCTGATCGGCGCCGTTTCGACGAGACGTGACACGCGCGCCGACCGGGCCGCGGCGAGGATGACCGAACGGAGCATGTGCCGAGGGTAACGCCAGGGGCTGGATTCTGCCGGTCCGGTGTCACACGTGTGTCAGGGCGCGGCACGAGGCGGCGCGCGCCGCTGTTACCGACTACCTTGGACGGGTGAACTTCGACGCGTACGCCCAACGAGCGGTCGCTCTCGTCAACAGCCAGCTGGCCAGCGTGACCGACCTGCGGGCGATTCACGCGCTGGCCGGTTGGGACAGCGCGGAGCCGGCCGAACGCGACCTCTTCGCATATCGCCGCGTGCAGACCCGGCTGCGCGAGGTCTTCGAGATGGGCACCGCAAAGCACGACGTCGAGGCGGTCACCGCCATCAACGCGCTCCTCGAGACGCATCCGGTGCAGCCGCGCATTTCCGGTCACGACACGAGCGACTGGCACATGCACGTGACGGGTCGGGGCGC
>DATFRR010000039.1:0-16889 GCA_035263025.1 Micromonosporaceae bacterium | reverse complement strand
AAGGAACGCCTCGAAACGCTGCGCGGCGAGGCGGAACGCGCGGAGCGCGACGCCGACCTGGGTCGTGCCGCCGAACTTCGCTACGGCAAGATCCCGGAGCTCGAGGGCGCGCTGACCCAGGCAACGGCAGAGCTCGCCGCGATCCAGGCCAATGGCGCGATGCTCAAGGAAGAGGTCGGTGCGGACGACGTGGCGGCCGTCGTGTCGTCATGGACGGGCATTCCGGCCGGCCGTCTCATGGAAGGCGAGACCGCGAAGCTATTGCGCATGGAGGAATCGCTGCGGGCGCGCGTGGTCGGGCAAGACGAGGCCGTCATCACGGTGTCCGACGCGGTGCGTCGGGCACGCGCCGGCGTCGCCGACCCGGACCGCCCGACGGGCAGTTTCCTCTTCCTCGGCCCGACCGGTGTCGGCAAGACCGAGCTCGCAAAGGCGCTCGCCGAATTCCTGTTCGACGACGAGCGGGCAATGGTACGCATCGACATGAGCGAGTATGCCGAGAAGCATTCGGTAGCCCGGCTAGTAGGAGCGCCGCCCGGCTACGTCGGCTACGAACAAGGCGGTCAGCTGACCGAGGCGGTGCGCCGGCGACCGTACTCGGTGATCTTGCTGGACGAGGTCGAGAAGGCGCACCCGGATGTCTTCGACGTATTGCTGCAGGTGCTCGATGACGGTCGGTTGACCGACGGGCAGGGCCGTACGGTCGACTTCCGCAACACCATCCTGATCCTTACGTCGAACCTCGGCACGTCCGCGCTCAGCGACCCCTCCATGACCGACGAGCAGCGGCGCCAGTCCGTGCTGAACGCCGTGGACGCCCATTTCAAGCCGGAGTTCCTGAACCGGCTCGACGACGTCGTCGTGTTCCACGCGCTCGACGTGGCACAGCTCAAGTCGATCGTCGGCATCCAGCTCGCCGCCATGGCTCGCCGGCTCGCCGATCGGAGGCTCACGCTCGAGGTCACCAATCGCGCCAAGGAGTGGCTCGCCACCAACGGATTCGATCCCGTCTATGGCGCGCGTCCGCTGCGCCGCCTCGTCCAGTCGGCGATCGGCGACAGCCTTGCGAAGGCGTTGCTTGCCGGTGAGATCCGGGACGGCGACCACGTCATCGTCGACACCGCGGCGGACGGCCTGAGCGTGATGGCTGCGCTCGAGTCGGCCAGCGCGAGCTGACCACCGTCGCCGCGCCGTGCGACACTCGCACGGCTCAGCGATCCCGTTCGGCCTTGACGCCGTCTGCGGTGCGGGCGAGTCTGTTCGTGCTGTTGCCGGAGGGTGGAGGTCGATGTCGGTCGGGACGCTGCTCGGCGGTCGATACGAACTGCTCACGAGCCTCGGCCACGGCGGCTTCGGCACGGTGTGGCGTGCCCACGACCGCACGCTAGGTCGCGACGTCGCGGTCAAGCTGATCACGCTGGACACCGCGCGTCCGGGTACGCGTGAGGAGATCGCCGAACGATTCGAACGCGAGGCGCGCGCCGTCGCCGGGCTGAACCACCCGAACATCGTCACGGCGCACGACTATGGCGTGGAGAACGCCACGGCCTATCTCGTGATGGAGCTGATCGGCGGTGGCTCGCTCGAGGACGAACTCGCCGCGCGCGAAGCCGCCGGCCGTGGCCCACTCGATCCGCCCCGCGTGGTGTCGATCGGCACGCAGGTCGCGGCAGGACTGGCTGCGGCGCATGCCGCCGGGCTAATTCACCGCGATCTCAAGCCGGCGAACGTGATGAACGCCGACGCGGACGGTCACGTCAAGATCGTGGACTTCGGCATCGCACGCGTCGCCGATCGGTCGCGCATCACGCAGACCGGCATGTATCTCGGCACGTTGCGATATACGTCGCCGGAGCAGATGGGTGCCGGACCCGTCGATCCACGCTCAGATCTGTATTCGCTTGGATGCATGCTGTTCGAGCTGGTCGCCGGGCGGTCGCCGTACCAGGCCGAGACCCCGCTGCAGTGGATGGCGGCGCACCAGTACGCGTCGCCGACCAAGGTGCGAACCTATGCACCCTTCGCACCGGTGGCGCTCGAGGTGCTGATCGACCGGATGCTCGCCAAGGCGCCGGACGGCCGGCCGGCGAGCGCCGCTGACGTACGACGCACGCTCGACGAGATCGCACGCGAGTTGGCCGACGGTGCGGCTCCGAGCCCCGCCGGGTCGGGCGTGGCTGCCGTGACGCCGCAGCCGCGGCCGCCGCAGGCGACGCCGGCCAGTGGACCGGTCAGCGGCCCAGGCAGCCCGCACGTCGCGCCGCCACACGCGACGCCGTCGCCGTACGCGCAACGGCCGGCCGCGACACCGCAGCCACAGCCCGTCGGGCCGCCACCCGGCTACCCGCCGTCCTACCCGTTGGCGGCCTACCCCGGCGGCTATCCCACTGGCTACCCGATGCCGGTGCGACCGCTGGGTGGCGGCCGGCCCGGCGTACCCGTCGCGTGGCCGCCGCAATACCCGCCCGGTGCGCCGCCCGGAACCCTGTTGGCGGCGTCCCGACTCCTGCGGCTGACCGCCGTACTCTCCGGGATCTTGCTGCTGCTCTACATCGTCGCGTACGACCAGATCTCGACGGCCTGGAGCGCGGCGTACGACGGGATCACCACCGGCTCGGCGCAGCCCGCGGTGGGACTGGTCCTCGTGATTTTCGCGATCGTTCCGCAGGTGGTCGGAGCGCTCCTGCTCAGCCGTCCGATCGGACGTGGTCATCCGGTCGGTCGCGTGCTCGGGTGGATCTTCATTGTTCTGAACCTGCTGTGCTGCTCCTTGTCTTTTTTCGGCGTTTCCGCGTTCACGCCCACGACCGACGAGTTCACGACGTCGAACCAAGCGGTGATCGACGCCGCGCGCGCTCAGTTCGGCAGCGGCTATCCTGTGTGGCTCACGGCGATGAACGCGACCATCGCCGTGCTCGGGATCGCGGCGCTGATCGGGGCCGCGGTGACGATGTCGTTGCGACCGTCGAGCGCTTACTTCCGTGGCATCGCCGCAATGCGGCGGGTGACACCGAGATGAGCCGCCATAGCATTCGTCCGTTCCGGCGAGCGAAGGCGATCGCGATTTGACCAACCAGAAGGGACGCGCATGAGCTACGGGTATCCCCCGGTCGGTCCACGTACCCGACCAAGCACCGTCACGACGACGGCGTATCTGCTGTTCGCCAACGCGGGTCTGATCCTCGTGAACGTGATCGTCATGATTGCCACGTATTCGCGCGTGATGAACGCGGCGACAGACGCGTTCCGCGATCTCGACAACGGCCCCGACGCGGTCACCCTGATTCGCGCGGTCACCATCGTCCTGATCGTCATCTACGTGCTGCTCGCGGTGCTGTTCGTGATGTTCGCCGTGTTCGTGCTTCGCGGTTCGAACGCGATGCGCATCGCGACGTGGGTGGTCTCCGGGCTGGGCGTGCTCTGCCTGCTGATCGGCCTGGGCTCCGGCGGGCTTTCCGGCCGGGTCGATTCGGGCACCGATCCGCAGGAACGGGTGGCTGCGCAACGTGTCACCGATGCCACCGCCGGAGCGCCGCACGCGATCACGGTCACCGTGGATGTCATCGCACTTCTCCTGCTCATCGCCGTGATCATCCTGCTTGCTCTGCCGGCGTCCAGCGCGTTCTTCCGGTCGATGAAGCAGCCCGTCGTCGCGCCGGCCTACCCGGGCGCCGCGCCGCCGTACGAGAGCTACCCGAGTTACCCGACCTACCCGGCCACCGGGCCGGCGCCGGGCGCCCCCGGACAGGAGCCGCCAGCCCCCGGGCAGCAGCCACCGCCGCCACCGGGTCAGCAGCCACCGCCGCCAGCGGGCCAGCCCGGCGGCGGGCCTGGGCCCACGGCGTGACATGACCGACCGCGGCGCGTCCGACCGCCGGCGGACCGCCCTGATCACCGGGGCGACCGCCGGCATCGGCGCCGCGTTCGCACGCCAGCTCGGCGCGCAGGGGTACGACCTGGTTCTGGTCGCGCGTGACCAGTCGCGCCTGACGGCCGCCGCCGACGAGTTGTCCGCGGCGCACGGCGTACGCGTGACGGTGCTGGCCACCGATCTGTCCACCGCCGAAGGCTGCGCGCCGGTGGAGGCGTTGCTTGCGGTGCCGGCCGGATCCGTCGACGTGATCGACCTACTCGTGAACAACGCGGGGCTGACGCTGAATCGCTCGTTCCTGCGTACGTCGGCCGCGGATGAGGCGCGACTGCTCGGGCTGAACGTCAACGCCGTCATGCGACTCACGCATGCGGCGCTACCGGGCATGGTCGAGCGGCGGAGCGGCGGCATCATCAACGTGTCCTCCGCGTCCGGCTTCGCGGCCGTGATGCCCGGCTCGACGTACCCGGCCAGCAAGGCATGGGTGCGCCACTTTTCCGAGTCAATGGGGCTCGCCGTCGCGCAGTTCGGGGTACGGGTGATGGCGCTCGCACCCGGCTACACGCGTACCGAGTTCCACGAGCGGGCTCGGATCGATATGTCCAAAACGCCGCGGTGGATGTGGTTGGACGCCGATGACGTCGTGCGCGCCGCGTTGCGCGACTTCCGGCGTGGTCGGCTGGTCAGCGTGCCGGATTGGCGCTACAAGGCCGCGGTGTTCGCGATGCGCCACACACCGCAGCGGCTCGTCCACCGGGTCTCGTCGGATACGCGTGGCCGCATCGGACGAGACGAGGTCGACCGCGAGACTGCCGGCCGCTAGGTCGATCGCCGGACCACATCGACCGTATGGGCGGACAAATATGTCTAGATATAAGAAATTGATACTGGTTACTCGGTAGGCCGGATAGGCTGAGTTGAGAAACACCAATCGCAACGAGGCGGGTCGCCATCGAACGCGCGTCCGCCGGCCAGTACGCTTCACGCCATGCCGAGCCGCGACGACCTGCGCAAACTCATCGTCGATCTGGCCATCGTGCATGGTCGGGTGGTGTTGTCGTCTGGGCGAGAGGCCGATTACTACATCGACCTACGCCGGGTGACGATGCATCACGCTGGCGGTCCGCTCGTTGGTGAGGTGATGCTCGAAACGGTCGCGGACTGGGAGTTCGACGCCGTGGGTGGTCTCACTCTCGGCGCCGATCCGGTTGCAATGGCGATGATGCACGCCGCCGCCGCCCGCGGTCGCGCGCTCGACGCATTCGTCGTGCGCAAGACCGATAAGGCGCACGGCTTGCAGCGTCGCGTCGAGGGTCCCGAGGTGGCCGGGCGCCGCGTTCTCGCGGTCGAGGACACCTCGACGACCGGAGCGAGCGTGTTGACCGCGGTCGACGCGTTGCGTGCGGCCGGAGCGAATGTAGTGGGGGTGGCAGTAATCGTCGATCGGGGGGCTGGCGACGCGGTACGCAATGCCGGGCTCGACTACAGATCCAGTTTCTCGTCGGCCGACCTCGGCCTGACGGCTTGAGAATATTGCCGATTCGTGCAGACGTATATGTAGGTGCGTCGATGGCGTTGGTGGAAGGATGAACAAGTGGGAACTGCGTTGGCTGAGATGACTATGCCCCAAATTTCGCCGCTGGCCGGCGAACCTATCGAGAAGCACGACGCCGAGCGACTCGCCGGAGTGCTCAAGGCGCTCGCCGACCCGGCGCGCCTTCGCCTGCTCAGCCTCATCCAGTCCGCACCGGATGGTGAGGCGTGCGTGTGCGACCTGACCGCACCGCTGGGCCTGTCCCAGCCAACGGTCAGCCACCACCTGCGGATCTTGACCGAGTCTGGCCTGCTCGAGCGCGAGAAGCGCGGCGTGTGGGCGTATTACAGCCTCGTGCCGTCCGCAATCGGCGCGATCGCCGACCTGCTGACGCCGCCGCGCAAGCGGGGCGCGAAGAGGGCCGCTCGCTGAGCTTGAGCGGCTGAGACGTCGGTGCCGATCGGCACCGACGGCGCATCGGCGCGGCAGACGGACGCGCACGGCGGCGGGTGCCGACGTGCACGGCGTCAACGAAAGTGCCTCGCATCGACGTGGCCGATGATCGCCACTGGCATGGCGCCGTCGATCATCGGCCTTCGTCGTTGCCGACCGGACGTCGATGGCGACCGCCGGACTCCGTCGGTTCGGCGGACTTGGTGGTCTCGGCGGACTTGGTGGTCTCGGTGGACTGTGTCGGCCCGGTGGACTTTGCGGTCCCGCCGGACTCCGCGGCCTCAGCGGACTTGGCAGTCTCGGTGCGATCGGCGGATCTCATAGTCGCGACGGTGCGGCGACGTTCGCGCCGGCGCCGAACGACGTCGATGAACAGCGGGATCGCCGCGACCAGCACGATGAAGATGATGACCGGCAGCAGGTAGTTGTCAATCTTGTCCGCCGGGATCCGGTCAGTGATCTGCTTGGCCAACAGATGGCCGGCGAGCAGGATGCCATCGGTCCAGATGACCGCGCCAACGACGTTCCATACGAAGAATCGACGCGGTGTCACCTCGAGAACACCGGCCACCGGATTGAGGAACGTGCGCACGATCGGAATGAACCGCGCGAGCACGATCGCCTTCGCGGCGCCGAACTTGTCGAAGTATTGCTCGGTCTTGTCGACGTATTCGCGCCGGAAGAACCGGGAGTTGGGCCGGTCGAACATGCGCATGCCGAAGCGCATACCGAGGAAGTGCCCGAGTTGTGCACCGGCGATGGCTGCGATCGGAGTCACGACGAGCAGCGGCACGATCGGAAGCTTCGCGTGCAGCACCTCGGCGGCGAACGGCGACGACGCGACGCCGGCGATGAACAAGATCGTGTCGCCCGGCAGGAAGAAGCCGATCAGCAGTCCGGTCTCCGCGAAAATGACGATCCATAACGCCCAGATGCCGGCGGACTCGAGCAACGACTGTGGATTCAGCGGGTTGAACGCGAGCGGGCCGGCGGCCAACAGCTGCGCAGCTGAGTGGATCTTGTCGACGGGGACCACGACCGAGAACGCTATCTCAGCTGCCCGAGCCGTCGGCCACCGAGCCGGCTCGGGTCGTCTCGGCCGGCTCGAGCGGCCGCTGGCTCACGGCGGCAACGGCGTGGGCTGCGCGGTGGTGCCCGGGTCGTTGCGCGGTCGCCGCCTCCTGCACCTCGAGCAGGTTCGCCTCGTGCCGCTCCGCCTCGTAGGCCGCCTTACCACCACGCAGGCCGAACAGCCGTTTCGTGACCAGTAGGTAAACGACGGCGCCGATATTGATCGCCAGAGCGAGCAGGCGTACCCAGGTGATCTTCTCGGTCAGCTCGTAGACCTCGATCGGGATGAAGGCCGCCGTCGCGACCACCGCGAAGTATTCGCCCCACCGCTTCGCGAGCCACAGTCCGACCGCCTCGACAAGCTGCAGCAGCCCGTAGATGGCCAGGCCAAGCGCGATGAACGCCAGCGTGGACTGCCGGAAGCTGAGGAACGAGTGGATCGCTCGTACCACCGCCGAATCCTCGAAGTTCCAGTGGAACTTGTCGGCCAGCTGTTGGATGAGCGGCAGATCCTCGTTGAACGCCTGCTCGATGGAGCCACGGCGGTCGCGGAAGCGGAACACGCCGTACGCGACGAGCAGCACCAGGAGCCCGCGTACCAGCCGTTCCACCGCGAGCAGGCGGAGGACGACGAGGTCGCGAAGGGCGCGACCACGAATTACCTCGGGAGCGTCGGCGGCCGGCCCCGCGCCGTGTGGCTCGCCGACGACGAAGTCGCCGCAGCGCAGGCATCGCCATGCGACACCGATCGGCGTCGGGGTGTGCAGCCGGTCGCGTAGCTCCGGCTCGTCGGGCGCATATGTCGCATGGCCGCGCCGGCCGCACGCCCGCAGGCTCCAGTCCATCCGATGAAGATACCGACTCATGCCAATCTCAGCGGGCCAGCACGCAGGTCCGATGCCACTGGTCAGCGGTAGTCGTCGTCGAGCCCGACAGTGCGGGCCTGGTCCGCGGCGTCCGCGTCGCTGACCTCGAGACCGCGGTGAATCGCGTTGCCGGGATCTTCGTCCGGCTCGTCAGCGGGCACCGCGCCGAGCGACTGCTCCGCCGCGTCGTCGGCGGGCGTTTCGATGGGTACGTCGACGGCCTCGGGCTGCTGGTGCGAAGGCGTCTCGTGGTCAGATGCCGGCTCCATGCGTCCACGCTACTGCCGGTGCCGGTGGCACGCCGTTGCCAGTGGGAAAGTCCGGCCGCTGCGCCGGAGCCGGCGCGGGTAAGCGATACTGCCACCAAGCGGCGATGACGCTGGAATCGCGAGTTACCGACCCGAGTTCGGCCGGGCGCGCCGGAACCTGCCAAGCGCGTCAGCCGGCCTCACAGCCGGATAACAGCAAGCCGGACGACGTACCCAAGGAGATGCCATGCCGATCGCCTCACCCGAGGTCTACGCAGAGATGCTCGACCGCGCGAAGGCCGGCGCGTTCGCGTACCCGGCCATCAACATCAGCTCCTCGCAGACGCTTAACGCCGCACTGCGTGGGTTCGCCGATGCCGGCAGCGACGGCATCGTCCAGGTGTCCACCGGCGGCGCCGAATACCTGTCCGGGCCGACCGTGAAGAACATGGTCACCGGCGCCGTCGCGCTCGCGTCGTACGCGACCGAAGTCGCCAAGCAATACCCCGTCCACGTCGCACTGCACACCGATCACTGCCCGAAGGACAAGCTTGACGGGTACGTCCGGCCGTTGCTCGCGATCTCCAAGCAGCGCGTGGCCCGAGGCGAGGCGCCGCTCTTCCAGTCGCACATGTGGGACGGGTCGGCAGTGCCGCTCGCCGAGAATCTCGAGATCGCCAGCGAGCTGCTCGCCGAGGCGGCCGACGCACACATCGTGCTGGAGATCGAAGTCGGCGTCGTCGGTGGCGAAGAGGACGGCGTCGAGGGCGCGATGGACGAGAAGCTCTACACCACCGTCGCGGACGGCATGGCCGTCGTCGAAGCGCTGGGCCTCGGTGAACAGGGCCGGTATATCGCCGCGCTGACGTTCGGCAACGTGCACGGCGTCTACAAGCCGGGCAACGTGAAGCTCCGCCCGGAGATCCTCGGTGAGATCCAGGCCGCACTGGCCGCGAAGTACGGCCGTGAGAAGCCGCTGGACTTGGTGTTCCATGGCGGATCCGGCTCGCTGCTGTCCGAGATTCGCGAGGCGCTGGACTATGGCGTGGTCAAGATGAACGTCGACACGGACACGCAGTATGCCTTCACCCGTCCGGTGGCGGCGCACATGTTCTCCAACTATGACGGCGTGCTGAAGGTGGACGGCGAGGTCGGCAACAAGAAGGCGTACGACCCGCGGTCGTGGGGCAAGTCGGCCGAGGAGGGCATGGCCAAGCGCGTCGTACACGCTTGCGAGGACTTGCGGTCGGCGGGAACCACGATCGGCAAGTAGGCCGTCCCCGATGACGTTGGGTCCGGTGGTCGACGTAGCAGACGCGGTGCGCCGAGGTGGCGTACGCGTCGTCGACACGGTGGCCGAAGCGTTGCGCCGCATCGAGCGACTGGACGGCGACCTCAACGCAGTCGTCGCACTCCGCGCCGAGCAAGCCTTGGCCGAGGCCGACGAGATGGATCGTCGAGGACCAGGCAGCGGGCGGCTGGCCGGCGTACCGGTGCTCGTCAAGGACCTCGAAGACGTCGCCGGCCTGCCGACGCGAAAGGGTTCGCTGCTGCTGGCCGATGCGCCACCGGCGGACCGGCACGGACTGGCGCCGGCGCGCTTGCGCGCGGCGGGCGCAATTATCGTCGGCAAGACGGCGCTCTCGGAGTTCGCGTGCGAGGGGTATACCGCCAATCTGCTGACCGGCGTGACACGCAACCCGTGGGCCACCGCGTTCAGTCCGGGTGGTTCGAGCGGCGGGTCCGCGGCGGCGCTCGCAGCCGGCATGGTCCCGGTGGCGACGGCGACGGACGGCGCCGGTTCGATCCGCATACCGGCCGCGTTTTGCGGACTGGTCGGCATCAAGCCGACCCACAACCTGGTGGCCCGGCGGCCGATATCCGACTGGATCGACCTGTCGACCGACGGGCCCTTCGCGACCACGGTCGGGGACCTGCGGCTCCTCCTCGATGTGCTGGCCGGCGCGGAGGCCGGCGACCCGGACGTCGCGCCCGGACAGGGCATTCGTGGCGCACGCGCGCATCCGGACCTGCCGACGCGGCTGTTCGTCGCCGAACGGACCTCCGACCTTGGGCCGCTGCCGGCTCCGGTCGCCTCCGCGTTCGCGTCGGCCTGGCAGGCGTTCGCGGACGTCGTCGCGGCGCCGGTCGAGCAACTGCCACCACTGTTCGGCAGCAAGCGGACCGGTCACGTCTGGTACGCAATCGCCAGCGCCGAACACGTCGCGGCGCTTGGCCGGGACTTCGTCCGCGACGGACTCGACCGCATGCACCCCGGCACACGGGCCTTCATGAGCGGTGGGCTCGAGGTAGGACTCGATGAGTATCTCGCTGCGCGTCGCCAGCGGTTCGAGTTCGTCCGAGTGGTCGACGATCTGCTCGGTGACGACCGATTGCTCGTCACCCCGACGGTCGCCGCGGCCGGCTTCCTCGCCGAGGGGCGGCTGCGCCCGGAAGACCCGATTGGTGCGATGCCAGGCAACGTCTACTCGACGCAGTTGCAGAGCCTGACCGGCCATCCGGCGGTGACGCTGCCGGCCGGCACGTGCGGCGACGTGCCGTTCGGGCTACAGGTCACGGCGCCGCGTTACGCCGACGGCTGGTTGCTGGACCTGGCCGCGCGATGGGAGGCGGCGTACCCGTGGCCGCGCACCGCACCCGGCTATGAACCGTTCACTGTCACGTGACCAGCAGCGACACGACAGCAGCCGTCACCCGAGCAGCAGGGCGGCAGCATCGCGTACGTCGTCGGTGACGTGTACCAGCGGCGAGAGGTCGCCGAGCGGGGAACCGGCGAGCAGCGGCCGAAGGAGGCTCTCGACCGGTAGCCGCTCGGTCCAATAGTCGCGACCCAGGAACACGAACGGACCGGAGCCGCCGTCGGTGCCGTAAAACGTCATGGTCGCCGCTTGGAACACCTCTTGTACGGTGCCGGCCAGGCCCGGTGCGAACACGATGCCACCGCGCGACAGCCGCAGGATCAGCTCCTCGCGCACGCTGTTCGAGAAGAGCTTGCCGACCTTGGCGGCGAAGAGGTTGCTGGGTTCGTGACCGTAGAACCAGGTCGGAATCGCGAGCCCGCCCCGCGCCGCCCACGACGTGCTCGGGTCGGGTGGCAGGCGTTCGCGTACGGCCATCGCGGCCGCCGTGTAGGACTGCGCCGAGTGGTAATCCGGTGCCAGCGCGAGCTCGTCGATCGTCTTGGTCAGCTCACCCGGCGGTCGGCTGGACAGGTACGCGCCCAGGTTCGCCGCCTCCATCACGCCGGGTCCGCCACCGGTCAGCACGAGCCGGCCAGCATCGGCGAGCAGCCGTGCCAACTGCGCCGCGTCGCGATATCCCGTCGAGCCGCGCAGCTCCGCGTGGCCGCCCATGATGCCGACGATCGACGTCGGGCCGTGCGCGGTGACCCAGCCCCGGGTGTCGTCGGTCAGCGCGTTTTCGATGCCGTGATCGTGGATCCGTTGCGCCAGCGCCTCGCGCAGGTCGGGCATCGCCCCGCCATGACCGACGAAGTGTCGGTAGACCACGGTGTCGTACATCGCTTCGAAGCCACCGGTGGCGAATCCGGCCGCGAGGTCGTCGGCGGTGTAGAGGCGCGACGGTTCGGTCGGGTAGGGCAGGTCGGCGAACCGTGGCACCACAAGCGCAGCGCGCCGGACCAGGTCGACGGCCTGTGCGGTGCTCATCGCGCAGCCAATGAACAGCGCGCCGTTGACATCGATCGACGACAGGTCCACACCAGTCAGGTCGACGCCCTGCAACGCGACGCCGGCAAGACTCGCGGCTGCCAAGTGGGTGTCGAGATCCTCGAGCGACTCGACCTCGAGCGGGCGGTGCGAGACCGGCGTGATGACCTCGGGACGGGGGGTTGGCATGGGCCGATGGTAGGCGAGCCCGGCGCCGACCCACACCAGGCGAAACGATGGGCCGGGGTCGCGGTCGAGGTCTGCGGGAAACAAAGAAGGAAGCCCAGCGGTGCGCCGCTGGGCTTCCTTGCCGGGTCCTGGGGAGGCTCCGGATCTCTTATTGTCCGCGTGGCCCTTGCGGTTGCCTACTGGCCGGTCGCGTGAGGCGGTACGCCCGCTCGGCGGGTCCAATATCACCGCTCAACCGATCTCCGCCAACTATTGCGCGGGCAAGCACTCAGCCCTTCGGTTTGCGTTGACGTCATCGTTCGACCGTCGACACCGGCCGCCGCCTGCGACATGTGAAGCGGTTGAATGGCCACTATGCAGAACCTATTGCCGGAACCGCCGGCCACGCTGTTGCCGGACGATGACGATGCGGCCACGGCGTTGGCCGACGCCACCGACGCGACACTTGCCGACGTGGCGGCCCGGTTCCCGACGTACAGCGGCGCGTGGGCGGCGTTGGCACAGCGGGCGTACGACGGCGGCGACGTGGTGACCGCGTACGCGTTCGGCCGCACCGGCTATCACCGGGGTCTCGACCAGTTGCGCCGCAACGGTTGGAAGGGCCACGGGCCGGTGCCCTGGACGCACCGCGGCAACCAGGGCTTCCTGCGCTGCCTCTATCTGCTGTCCAAGGCGGCCGAGACGATCGGCGAGACCGACGAGGCGACGCGCTGTGCGCAGTTCCTGCACGACTGCGATCCGGCCGCCGAACGCGCGTTGGCCGGTTGATTAGGCGAGTTCCCTCGTCGGTTAACCCTGCAACGAAGAGCCGAGGCAGTCAGCCGGTGTAGACGCCCCACGCCGCGGGCTCCACCCACCAGGCCCGCTTGCGGCTCAACACGGCTGACACGCCGTCGTCAACGTAGGGCAGGTCGGCCGTTGGCGTGACCGACACGGCGCGGCCGGTGGCGCGTCGCACCTCGATGTGTACTGGTTCCTCGGCGCGCCGCAGCGAGAACCGGCTGCGCGCCCGGACCGGGACGGCGACAGACACCGTGACGGTGCCACTGGACGGATCGGCGGCCGGCGCGAGCGGCAGGTCGTCGAGGTGTGCGTACCCATCGGCGTTTGCGACCGCGCAGGCCAGCACCGGCTCGGCACCGTCGGCCAGGACCGTGTCGTCGAGTTCGACGCGGCCGCGCCAGGCGGCGGCATGCCCGCTGGCGTCGACGCCGCCGAGCAGCGCACCATGCGCGGTGACCGAGCCGGCGTCGGTGCGAAGTAGGTCCACGCGGCGCACTCGACCGCCGAGAACAGCGGCCGCAACCGCCACGGGATCGCGCGGCAATCGCAGCCGGTCGACTAGGTCCGGAACCTTCGATCCCGCGTCGCCACGCGGATCGAGCGGCAGCAGGCCGACCGGTGGCAGATCGGGCACGGTGCGCCCGGACGGCAGATCGGCCGGCCGGCGGCTCGATGGCGGTGACCATCGCCGAACCATCCGCCGGAGCACCGCGCGCAGTTGCGCATCGGAATCCATTGCCACGACCAGCGTTGGGTCGTCGGCCGGGGTCGGCCAGGCCAGTCCGTCCGGCCGTGGCGCGCCGTCGAGGTCCGCGATGACGGCGTCGATCTCCGCGTCGGACGTCGCCGTCACGGTGGTCACCCGCGCACCACCGGCAGTGAGCGCGTCGCGGCACGCCAAGACGGGTACGCGGACCGCCGGCGTACCCACGGAATGCGTGCCGTCGACGGACCCGCACCCGCATGAGTCACCGCAACTGGCGTCGGCCGATCCGAGCGCGAGGATGACCACGCGTCGGCCGGCCGGCTGGTCTGTGACCACGATCGGCGCCTCCTCACGCGTACGGACCGTGACGATTGTTAGCCTGACCTACCGGGGCCGCCCGACGGCCACGCGGCGTGAAGATTGCGGCGTGCCGCGCCCCGGAGAGGCGGAGAACATGCCAGCGATCGTCGTGATCGGCGCGCAATGGGGCGACGAGGGCAAGGGCAAGGTTACCGACCTGCTTGGCAGCCGCGTCAGCCACGTCGTGCGCTACCAGGGCGGGAACAACGCGGGTCACACCGTGATCACGCCGGACGGCACCCGCTACGCGCTCCACCTGCTCCCCTCCGGCGTGTTGACGCCCGGGTGCGTGCCGGTCATCGGCAATGGCGTGGTCATCGATCCGAAGGTGCTGCTCGCCGAGATCGACGGGCTGGCCGAGGGCGGCGTGTCCTGCGATGACCTGCTCATCTCGTCCGACGCACACCTGATCATGCCGCACCACCGCGCGCTGGACCGGGTCGTCGAGCGGTATCTCGGCTCGGCCCGGATCGGCACCACCGGACGCGGCATCGGCCCGGCGTACGGCGACAAGGTGGGCCGCGTCGGCATCCGCGTGCAGGACCTGCTCGACCCGGGCATCCTCCGGCAGAAGCTGGAACTCGCCCTGCGGGAGAAGAACCAGATCCTGGTCAAGGTCTACAACCGCAAGGCGATCGACGTCGACGCGGTCACCGAGGAATATCTCGGATACGCCGAGCGGCTCAAGCCGTACATCGCCGACACTCGGCTCGCGCTGGCTCGAGCGCTCGAGGAGGGTCGCACCATCCTGCTCGAGGGCGCGCAGGCCACGCTGCTCGACGTGGACCACGGGACGTACCCGTTCGTGACGTCCTCGAACCCGACGGCCGGTGGCGCGTGTGTCGGCTCCGGCATTCCGCCGACCAAGATCAGTCAGGTGATCGGCATCATCAAGGCGTACACGACGCGCGTCGGTGCCGGGCCGTTCCCGACCGAGTTGTTTGATGACAACGGGGCGCACCTGCTGAAGGTCGGCCAGGAATACGGCACGACGACCGGCCGGGAACGCCGCTGCGGCTGGTTCGACGCGCTCGTCGGCCGCTACGCGGTGCGCGTGAACGGCATCACCGATCTCGTCGTGACGAAGCTTGACGTCCTCAGTGGACTGGCCAAAGTGCCGATCTGCGTGGCGTACGACATCGACGGCGTACGCCACGACGACTTGCCCATGACGCAGACCGCGTTCCACCACGCGGTGCCCGTCTTCGAGGAGATGGACGGCTGGTGGGAGGACATCTCCAAGGCTCGTGAGCCGCACGACCTGCCCGACAACGCGCGCCGCTACGTCGATCGGATCGAGGAACTGTGCGGCGCACAGGTGAGCGTCGTCGGAGTCGGACCCGGTCGCGACGAGAACGTGATCCGGCACGATCTGGTCTAGCCGCGCGGGTACCGGCTCGCCGACGCCGGCGTATCGGACGCACGCAACCGCCGTACCGACGAACTCGTGGCCGAGCACAGCGGACCGCCCGCGGCGATCGCCACGGGCGGTCCTTCGTTTGTGCTCGCCGACCTGAGTCGGCGCCGTGCCGTCAAACCTCGGCGGCTACGGAATGATGTGCTCGAACAACAACAGGCCAGGACCGTTCGGCGTGCCGATGCCGGTCGTGTCGTCGTAGCCCTTCGTCGCGGTCAACGACGTGTCCATGGCCATCGCGATGAGCGTCCGGCCGGAGGTCGTCATCATCGCCAGCGTGCTGGTCGGCGACTTGACATCGTTGAACGTGCTCGGAATGTGCCCGATCGTGTAGAGCAATGGGTTAGCGAACCCGATCGGGAACAACCGACCCTGGCTGGCCAGCGCCTGAACGCCCGCGAAGACCGGGCAAGCGAGGCTCGTGCCGCCAATGGTGAACGACGCTCCGCCGGAGATGATGCCGAACCCGGTCTCGGGATCGGCAACCGCACCGACGTCGGGCGTGACGCGCATCGCGGTGCTGCCATTGAGCTTCGCGAGGCTGTTCGGCACCGTGCCCTTCTGGTAGATGGGCTCAGTGAACAACGCGCTCACCCCACCGCCCGCGCCCGAGTTGAAGTGACCCGGAAGCGGCTCGGTGTATGAAGACGGCGAGGTCGCCGTGTTCGTCGCGTCGATGAAGTTGCCCCACTGCGACTCGAACAGGATGCTGTTCGACGGCTTCAACGCGAGGCTCGTGCCACCCACCGCGGTAACCAGCGGATCCGATGCCGGGAAGTCCGGCTCCGGGTGCGGCAGGCCGAAGGTGAACACGTTGTCGCCGAAGTCACCGGACGAGAAGTAGAACCCGATGCCCTGGATGGCGGCCTGGGTGAACAGGCTGTGCTCGGTCGCCACCTCGTCGCCGAGTCCGTCCTCGCCGATGAATCCGTACGAGTTGCTCACGATGTCGGCGGTGTGGTTCTGGATGACGAAGTTCACCGCGTCGTCGATACCGGTGTCACAGTTCTGTGCACCGATGTAGTGGATGTTCGCGCCCGGTGCCATGCCGTGGATGGCCTCGATGTCGAGCGACTGCTCGACGGCCCAGCTGGCCGGTGCACATTCGTCCTGGAGGTTGAACGGCGTGAAGTCCGTGACGGTGAACTGACCCGGAGCGAACTCCGGCTCGCCGTTACGGTCGCTCAGCGCGTTCGCGTCTGCCAGTGCGGTGCCGTTGTCGTACGCGTCGATGATCGCGACGGTCTGGCCGTGGCCGTCGTTGCCGTGGCTGACCGCGGACTGCACATTGTACGCGCCGCGCAGCTGCGCAGCCGTGTACCCACAGTTCGGGGTCGGGAACGACGTGCGGCCGAAGGCTGGCGGTCCGGTCTGCTCGTGCTGATCCCAGAAGACCGAACACTGCGACGGCGGCGGCAACGCGTCCGACGGGCCGGTCGACGAGTCGGCGGTCGAGCCACCGGACACCACGACGTGGCTCGGCGTGAGCAGCGCACCGTCATTCGTCACACCGACGACGCCGGCGATCAGACTCGACACTGAGCGCGGCACCGACAGTGCCTTGCTCGGCGCGTGGATGAGCTTCCCCTTGTAGCTGTAGTTGCGCAGCGTGGTCGAGAAGGCTGAGTTGATCTGGCTGACCGTGCCGCTGGCGGACACCCATCGGTTGCCCTGCGCTGCGCCGGTCACCTTGAGGCCGGCT
>DATFRR010000038.1:0-2140 GCA_035263025.1 Micromonosporaceae bacterium | reverse complement strand
GCGCCCGATTACAGCGCCACGTACGGCAGCCTCGGAGCGGTCATAGTGCTGATGTTATGGCTTTATTTGATGGGCGCGGTCATTCTGATCGGCGGAGAGATTGACGCCGAGATCGCCCACGCCTCAAGGCGCCCCTTAGTTCAAAAGGAGGGATCCGGGCGACCGCGCTCCGCCTGACCCTGGCTCGTAGTCCCGCCTTTAGGCGGAAGCGTCAGATGCAGACCCATTCTGTGATGCCGAACGCTTCCGCCTAAAGGCGGGACTACGAACTGCTCCTCAGTACCCGATGTTAGACACCGCCTGCATCCCGAGCCGGTCGCAGAGTTGGGACAGGTAGAGGCTGCTCGGCGCGACAGGCGTGCCGTGCGAGTCGAAAGCCCCGCGCGGCTCGTTGACGCTGCCGCCGGGGCGGGGCTGGTCACGGATGGCGCCGCGGCCGCCGATGCTCCAATTCTGCGATCCCGGCGGTCGCTGGACGACGAAAGTGTCCGCCACGCTGTTCCAGGCCACCCCCCAACCGATGGTCCATCCGTGGCCGGAACCAAAAATGCCTCGGTTCATCAAATCGATGGCGCCATCGATATTGGCCCGGTCCACCAGCAAACCTGTGGCCCACCGCTGGTGAGGTTCGACGGCGATGCCCGCCGTCGCCTCGAAGTCCAGGAAGACGATCGGCCCCACGTCCGTCGACTGGGTGAGGGCGTAGTATACGCCCCCGGCGTTGGTCGATTTGGAGCGCATCAGGAGCGTCTGCGTGCCGCTGATCCCGAAGTCGCCCGGCTTGGCCGACGTGACGCTGGGGATCGTGTGGTTCAGGATCACTCGATCGAGAGTGATGCGCTTGGCGGTGTCGCCCACGCTCAGTCCGCTCCGGAGGTCCTGGCCGAAGATGTCCTCCGCCCAACCGTCGATGACGGCGTCGATTGACAACAGCTTGAAGTTGGTCGGGCTAGCGGTAGTCCCCGGCGGGGCGATTACCCGCAGGCTCTCCACGCCTACCTGTGAGATACGGCCGGTGAATGTGTAGTGGCTGAGCGTGCCGCCGGGAGGGTTAAGCAAACCGGAATCGAAGGAATCGCTCAGGGGGACGTCAAGGGTCACCTGGTTGCCCGAAATGGCTTTGATCACGCGGTCGGACCGGATCCGTGTGCTCGTGCCGAGCCACGTCTGCGGCAGGCCGTCGCGTACCAGAGTGTCCATGTCCATGAAATGCACCCAATCGCTGGTGACCGGACGCTCGACGATCACCGCGTCTCCTACGGCGAAGCCCGCGGCGCTGCTGACCGTGAAGGAACTCGCCCCCGACGGGATGTAGCCGCTGGTTATGGCCACAGCCCCGCTTTGTGACCAGGAGCCGGTCCCCGCCAATCGAATGAACGGGTGGTCGCTGCCCGTCAGGTTAATGACCGTCCCACTACTGGTTGAGCCACTACCTCGCAGGACCACGCCGCCGGTCGAGATCGCGAGGGCGCCGCTCAGCCGATAAGCGCCGGCCCTGAGCAATACAGCTCCGCGAATCCCCTGCGCGTCGGGCGCCATCGCCGCGACTTGATCTATGGCGCTCTGGATGCGCAGGGTGTCGTCGCCGGAGGCGTTCGGCGACAGCGTCACCCGCACTGGCGCGTCAGGGAGCGCGACGCCTCCTCCCCTGTAGCCCGCGTGAGAGAAGTCCATGATTCGGTCACCGCGGTTGTCGAGACTGCGGTAGGCGAGCCGGCCGGAGGAGTCGTAGAAGACCCACTGGCTCGCCGGCCCGCCGACGTTGAATCGGGCGGCGCATGTGTTCGAAGCCACCGCGTAAACTTCCACTTCGGTCAGCGAGTTCCAAGTGTTGACAGTGTTCCCGTGACCGAGGTACCGCACCCAGCGCGCGTCCACTGGCGTGAAGTCGTAGTTCTCCAGGGCGAGCGTGGTTCCGCTGCTGGAGCCTGAGAAGACTGTCTGCCACACGCCGCCGCCGGTGGAGACCTGGATCTCGAAATGGTTCTGGCGGCTGGTACCGTTGTATACGGCGATACGGACACGCCCGACGCGGCGGGTCACGCCCAGGTCGAGCTGTAACCAAGCCCCGTCCCCGTTCCCGGACCAGCGCGTGCCCAGGTTCTTGTCCACGGCGTTGGCCGGAACGTTCGCGTCGCTA
>DATFRR010000037.1:0-14777 GCA_035263025.1 Micromonosporaceae bacterium | reverse complement strand
GGCTCGGTAACCTGCTCGACTGGTGGCTCGGCAGCCGGCTCGACCGTTTCCTCAACCGCCACCGACTCCGCCGACGCGGCAAACGCGGACACCGAAACCGACTCAACAACCGGCTCGACCGCCGGCTCAACAACCGGCTCGGCTGCTACGACTGGCTCGGCCGCAGCCTCGACGACCGGCTCTACAACCGACACCGACTCCGCCGACTCGGCAAACGCCGACACCGAAACCGACTCAACAACCGGCTCGACAACCGGCTCGGCTACTACGACGGGCTCGGCCGCAGCCTCGACGACCGGCTCGACAGGCAGCTCTACAACCGACACCGACTCCACCGACTCGGCAAACGCCGACACCGAAACCGACTCAACAACCGGCTCGGCCGCCGGCTCAACAACCGGCTCGGCTACTACGACTGGCTCGGCCGCAGCTTCGACGACCGCCTCAACAACCGGCTCAGCCGCAGCTTCGACGACCGGCTCAGCAACCGATTCAACAACTGACACCGACTCCACCGACGCGGCAAACGCCGACACCGAAACCGACTCAACAACCGGCTCGACCGTCGGCTCGGCAACCGACTCCACAACCGACTCAGCTACCGCCTCGACAACCGGCTCGGCAGCTGGCTCCGTCGGGTCCGCTGGAGCCCGGAACCACGACGCAGTGGCCGGCGCCTCCCATGGTGCCTGGGGTTCCGTTTTCGCCGGCGCGGGCTCTGCAGGCACCGGCTCCGCGGACGACGGCTCCGCGGACGAGAAGGATGGCGTCTGGACTGGCGGGGCAGCGTACGGCTGGTCGGTCGGGGCCGCCTCCGCCTCGGGAGCGACGTAAGCAGTCTCAGCCGGCGCAACCTCGGGCGCCGGATAGGCCGGTGTTGCGCCGCTGGCCTCGTTTGGGCTTTCGGGTTCGGTCATTGTGATCCTCCGGGGGGAAGGTGTTGCTCGGCATGCGATTCAACTGTTTCGCGGGTGTCATCGATGTGGCGCCGACTCGCTCGCCTTAGCACGTTTGGAGATCCGTACAAGCAATCGCGACCGGGATCGCGAAGAAGAGTCCCTGGCTGTCTTCGAGCTCCTCGGTCGCGATGCCCAAGACTTGACCACGGGAATTGACCACCGGACCACCGGAATTGCCAGGATTGATCGCGGCGTCGAACTGGATGAACTGACGGGAATCGCCGGGGATCTTGCGCCGCAACGCGCTCACAATGCCGGCCGTTACGGTGTCCTGTAATCCGAGCGGCTCGCCCAGCACAAGAACGGGTTCGCCGAGGACGGGCGCCTCATTCACCTTGAGTGGCTCGAAGGTCTGGCTCACATGGAGCAGCGCAACGTCCGCCGTACGGTTTATGCGCTTGACCGTGGCGACGTACTCCTCGCCCGGCCGCAGCACCTTCACGGTCCGGCCGCCGTCGTCGTAGAGCGAGGCGATCACGTGAAAGTTCGTCACGAGATCGGTGCCGCCGGTCGACGGACGAGCAACCGCCCAGGTCGTCCCGAGCGCATCTCCGGCGATCACCTCGAACACGCTCGGCAACACCCGGGCGGCGACGGCCTGCGAGTCGATGGTCTTGGAAATCGCCGACTGAAGGCTGCTCGCGCTTGCCTCAATCTTCGCAATGCGCGCATTGGCCGCGTCAGCCCGACGATCCGCCGCGTCCAGCCGACCCGCCACCCGGGACAACCATGCGGCCTCGACGCCAGCGACGACCGCGAGCAGAGCGATCACGACCACCAACGCGATCGACCGACGCCGGCGGTTCGGGCGCGGCGATGGCGCGGGCGCAGCGGGCCACGACGGCTGACCGGTCACGACCTGCGGCGGAGCGAATTGCGCCGACGCCGTCAGCGGCGACACACCGGCCGGATTCTGCGGCGCACCGGCCGGAATCGGCGACGGGTAACCAGTCGCCGACGAGTAGTCGGGTGCGCGCGGATAGCCCGGCGCCGGCGGATATGGCGGTGCGGAGTGCGGAAATGCTGCCGGTGGCTGCCCAGTGGCGTACCCACCGGAGAACGCGCCTTCCCCGTCCGACGTCACGATCAATCTCCTAATTCCGCGGCGGCCCGCCAGCGCAAAATACAGGCTGTCGACGATTGATGGCAGCCCCGGGTCCGGCCGAGCGAAGACTCGGCACATGTCGATTCCTGTCGTGCGACATCGCATACGGTCTGTAGCGGGGTGGGCCGACGATTAGCCGGGCTGAAACCGCTTATCGCATTCGTCTAATGCTTTGTCGGGCATGTATGTCTTTCAGCGGAGGCAATTGCCCGCGCGGCAACGCACGATCTGTGCCTGAAATCCCACGTCAGCGCCATGTCAGCGGTGTCGGCGTGAGCTCAGAGCCGTGTCAGCACGACGCGTCGCGACTGGAAGAGCCGCTCGGCGTCGTCGAGCCGCCGGACAGTGGTCATCACGAAGAACTCGAAACCGGCTCGAGTGGCGCCGACTCCCGCCGATCGCGACCACCGCCTGGGCGCTTCGTCCGAGCACGAACTCCAGCGGCACCCCCAGTTGGCAACTCCACCTCCGGGCGTCCCGACCCGGAGCGCCCGACCGTGGCGCGCTCCGGGTGGTGAGCTGTCGGCCGCCGTGGCCAGGATTTGGTCGAAGAACCGCATGCCTCGACATTTGACAGTCACGCCGCTGGCCACGGCGGCCGACAGCGCGCCTACCACCCCGTACCCCTCAGGCGTGAAGCCCGACCACCGGCGGGCCTACGCTGGACGAATGAGCGTGACGACCGGCGGCGCCTCCGGCGCGGCGGACAGCGCCATCGCGACGCAGCGCACGATCGACTGGTCGGACGGCGCGATCGTGGCGATCGACCAGTGTGCGCTGCCGCAGGAATATCGACTGCTGCATCTCAGCGATGTCGATGCGCTGACCGACGCGATCGTCCGGCTCGCGATCCGGGGTGCGCCGGCACTCGGCGCGGCGGGAGCACTCGGCGTCGCACTGCTCGCGCGCCAGCATCCGGACGATCCGGCGGCGGTGCGGGAGGCGGCCGAGCGCCTGGCGAGCGCGCGTCCGACGGCGGTGAACCTGCGCTGGGGCGTCACGCGGGCGCTCGGGCCGCTCGATTCCGGCCCACAAGCCGTGCTGGCCGAAGCACTCGCCGTGCTGGACGAGGACGAGCGCGCCAACCGTGAGGCATCGAGGCGGGCCGCCGACTTCATTCGCACGACCGTGGCGCGACGGCCGATGCGACTTCTCACGCATTGCAACGCCGGCCGGCTCGCCACTGTCGCGTGGGGCACGGCGCTGGGCGTCGTGTGGCATCTCGCTGCCGACGGTGAGGTCGAATACGTGCTCGCCGACGAGACTCGACCACTGCTGCAGGGCGCCCGCCTGACCGCGTACGAGTTGGGCGAGGCCGGTGTGCCGTATCGGATCCTGCCCGACGCCGCGTCGGCAGCCGCGATGTCGCGCGGCATGGTCGACTGCGTCGTGGTCGGCGCCGATCGCATCACTCGCGGTGGCGACGTGGCCAACAAGATTGGTACGTACGCGGTCGCGCTCGCCGCCGCCCGGCACGGCGTCCCGTTCGTGGTCGTGGCGCCGGAATCCACCGTCGACGAGTCCATCGCGAACGGCCGAGACATTCCGATCGAGGAGCGACCCGCGGAGGAGGTGACGTGCTACCGGGGAACCCCGGTGGCGCCGCCCGGTGCGCAGGCGTTCAACCCGGCGTTCGACGTGACGCCGCGCGATCTCGTCACGGCGATCGTCACCGAGGATCGGGTCTGGTGCCCGTAACCGGAAGGTAGGAGACGAGCTTCTCTGCGACCTTCTCGATCTCGGCGTCGTCGAGCAGCCGCGGCTCGCCCGCCGACCGCGCGCGCAACCACACATCGCAGAGCCACTCGAGATATTGCGCACGGTGGTACGCGTGCCCGAGCGTGTCGCCCACCGTGATCGTGCCGTGGTTGCCGAGCAGGCAGCCAGTACGGTCGGCTAACGCACCGGCCATGTGGTCGGCGAGTTCGGGTGTGCCGTAGGTGGCGTAGGGCGCGACGCGAATCGGCCCACCGAACATGCCGACCAAGTAGTGCACGGACGGCACGACGTCGACGAGCACCGACACCGCGGTGGCGGCCGGCGAATGCGTGTGAACCACGGCACCAGCACCGGTCAGACGGTACGCGGTCAGATGCATCGCAAGCTCGGACGTCGGCTCGTGTGACCCGTCGATGCGTGCGCCATCGAGCTGGCACACGCTGACGTGGTCCGGCGTCAGTTCGTCGTAGTCCACCGCGGTCGGTGTGATCGCGATGAGGTCGCCGCTTCGGGTGGACAGATTGCCCGACGTGCCCACCACGAGCCGATCGGCGACCATGCGACGCGCGTACGCCACGACCTGCCACCGCTCGTCGGCGAGCAACACCCCCACGTGCGCCTACGTTACTGTCCCGGCCCTTGCTGTGCCCGGCGGTTGCCGCGCCGAGCTCGGGCCGGCAATCGCTGCCGACGAACGGGCCGCGATCGGCACCAGGCACGCGATCGCGACCGCGAGCAGCAGCCGCGCGTCCTCGAGCGGCGGCCAGCCGAGCTTTGCGCCGATCGTCGTCACGGGCAGCAACATCACCGCGAGCACCAACAGCGCCCACCCGCGACGGACCGCCGCACCTGCCGCGACCGGTAACCCTGCTGCCATGACCAACCAGATCTGGTGGTGCGTCCACGAGACGGGTGATGCCACCACACACGCCGCGCCGACGATGACGATCGCGGAGAACCAATCGCCGGCGCGCGCGGCCCACCCCGCGCGTCGCAACGCGAGCACCGCAACCGTGCCAGCAATGATCATGGCAACCAACGAGCGGCCCGGATCCGCGAATCCGAGCCGCATCAGCGCGCCATCAATCGACTGGTTCCCGGACACGGTCACGTGCCCCAGCCGCTCGACATGCCACATTGCCGTGCCCCAGAAGCGGCGGGAGTCGTTTGGCACAGCGGCGTAGCCGATGGCCGCGCAGCCAACGAACGTTGCGGTCGCGACGAGTGCCGCGCGTCGACGGCCGGCACGCCACAGCAACGGAATGAAGATGAGTGGAGTCAGCTTGATCGCGGCCGCGACGCCGGTGATGACGCCGTGCCATCGAGTCGCGCGGACGACCGCGATGTCGAGCACGACGAGCGCCGCCAGCGCGACGCTGACCTGACCGAACCGCAGATTCGAGGAGACCGGCGCGGACAGTAGCAGCACGATCGCGGTGAGCGGTGCCGGCAAACGGGTCTCGCGCGCGACGTATGCCGCGAGCCCCAACACGATCGCGATCGTTGCGGCGGTCCACGCGACTTCCAGCGGCCCTCGCGCCACGTATGTCAAGGGCCAGAACAACATGCCGGCGAACGGCGGGTATGTGAACGGAGCATCGTTGCCGTCCACAAAGTCGTAGAGGCTCGCGCCGTGCCGCAGACCGGATACCGCGCCGACGTACACGCCGAGGTCGGGCAAGCGCCGGGCACCCGTACGGGACAACGCCTCGGCCGCCTGCACCAGCGCGACGATTGCCGCCAACAGCCAGCCTGCCGCATGCACGGCAGGTCGGGACCAGGTACCCGCGTCATGTACCGCCTCGGTGTCGACGGCCAGCGGCGTGATCGCGTACCGGTACCGACCGGGCGCCGCAGCCGTACCCGCTTTCGTCTGGGTCCGCGTCACCCACCCGCGGCGCTGCAACCCATGCAGGGCAACGTATAGCGATCCGCTAGTGAGTCCGGCGGCGCGCATCAGGTCGGCAGCGTGCCACTCGGCGTCCGGGGCACGACGCATCGCCGCGAGGACCGCCGATGTCGGCAGAGTCGGGCGCGCCGGGGCGGTTGCCATACCCATGTACGGACTCCTACATAGGGTGTCGGAACGAATCAGTCATCATGTCGGTCGAGCCTCAGGCCGCGGCGAGCCGTGGCGGATGCGGTGTGTCGCGCAACAATCCACCGCGCTGCAAACGCATCGCCACGATGCCTAGCGCGACGGCGAGCGCGATCTGGCCGGCGGCCGTAGCTACGAAACCGAAGCCGAACACCGCGGAGTTGTTCACGATCCGGTCCGCCATGCCAACAGCATCGCCCGAGCCGTCACGCGCCAACGCGAGCGGCACGCCGAGCGCCGTCGCACTCACGCCGAGGACGAGCCACCGGTACGCGTGCCGCCACCGACCGTCCCACCGTGCGGCGGCGAGCGCCGCGACCGCGAGCGGCGCTGGGAGGTAGAGCAACGTCCCACCGAGACGGAGCGCGGCGAGCGCACCGGCGAGCGGCACCGCGATGAGCGTGATCGCGACGACGCTCCGAAGCGCCGACTCCCGGCTGGCGAGCGCCGCCGTGACGGCGGTCAACCATGCGAGACCAGTCAGGACATAGGTCGCCGTCTCGGCTCGGTCCGACGGCACCGCTGGCGATACGCCGGGCGTGGCGAGCGCCGCGACGATTGCGACGGCGAGCCAGACCTGGCTGCGTACGCCCGGCGATCCCACCCGTCTCGGACTCGCGTCGGTCGACTTGACATCCGCGCGCGCACCCACGGCGCCGAGACGATCGGCGGCGAGCCACGCGACGTACCCCACCAACCCGGCCACTGCCACCAACGCGACCGCGACGGCGAGACCTTGGCGTTGCGTCCCGTCCACCGCACGGTCAAGGGCGACCAGCGTGGCGAACGCGCCGATGCCCGCAACCGACGCCGCCGCACTGGCGCGGAGCGCGACGAACGCTGCCACCGCGACGGCGATCGCGGTGACCCGCAGCGCGCTACCCGCGTCGTCGTGCCGCCCGGAGGACGCGAGCACGGCCCACGTTGCGATGCTGGCCAGTCCGCACGCGGCCCACGTCGCGAATGCGCCAACGTGGCGCCGGTCGACGACGACTGGGGCCGGCCGGCGCGCCGGCGCGTGGACGCCATCTGCCGCCACGGTGTACGCCACCGCGAACACGGCGCACAGCAGCAACGGCCCGACCATCGCCGAGGCGTTCCCCAGCAGCACGGCGGAGGCCTGGGCGCCGGCGTGCGACGCCGACGCGGCCACCGGCTTGACTGATCGGCCGAGGTCGGCGATGCCGGCCGGCAGCAGCGCCAACGGGAACCACGCCGGCGCCGAGACCGTCGCAACGCCCAGCGTCGCCGCCGCATGCAGCGAGCCGACCGCGGCCGCGACGTCGGCGGATCCGATCACCCCGAACGCTCCGACTACCGAGGCCGCACCGCGCCGGCCGGACCGGCCGAGCCTTCGGACCGCGGTCAGCGTCATCGCCATCGAGACCGTCCACGCCGCGACCGCCGGCCCGACGTCGCGCCAGCCCATGAACGGCATGACCGCGACGCGGTTGCCGATCCACAGGAACAGGAACATCACGAAACCAAGCACCGTCGCCGCGCGGATTCCGGCGTACGCACCGGCGGGTTGCCTCGACCATCGTCGAGCCGTCGTGAGCCCGGTCGCGGCCATCAGCGCTACGGCGAGCAGCACCAATGCTGCCTCGAGTGCGGCGCCTGTCGCCCCGGTCGCGACCCGCTCGAGGCGGTGGTACGCGTCATGAAGCACACCGAAGAGCGCGCCGGACAGCGCCACGACGCCGACCGCACCGGCGAGGCCGGCCACGGCCGGACCGAACCGTGCGGCGCGGGATCGCCACGAGTCCCATGTGGACTCTTCCGAACCGACCGAACCGAAACGTACGAGTCCGATCGCGAACGCCAACGCGCGCCACAACCGAACCGGTTTGGGAAGGGATGTGTCGGCGCGGACCGCGGCGAGTTCGGCACGCCACTCCTCGGCCATCGCGTCCACGAGATCCGGCGGCCATCGACGCGCGGCAAGGCGTACGCACGCGTCGGCGAAACCGTCGACCCCGCCGAATCGCGCACCCCGTGCGGCGTTCATGCGTGCCGCGCTCGTCGGACGGCAGCGCGCGCCGGGGGCTCGCCGGCGGCGCGAGCGAAGTGCTGGCGCAGCATTGCGATCTCGCGACGCGCCTCGGCGGCGCCGCGTTGCGTCAGGCGGTAGTAGCGCCGGCTCGGGCGTCCTTCCGCCACCGGATCGATGTCCTCCCACCGCGTCGCCACCCATCCGGCGCGCTCGAGGCGCAGCAGGATCGGATAGAGCGTGCCGCTTGCGAGACCGGTCTCGTGCACGAGGTCGAGACCGTAGCGCTCCGCGCTGGGGTCGGCGAGCAGCGCCGACACGACCTTCAGCACCGAGGTCGTCACCCGCGGCTGCGTAGTCGGCTCCGCCATGTACGGAAGTCTACATAGGGTCGGCGTCCACCGCCAGCCGAAACGCCGCGCTGCCCGTGACGGCCGCGGCACGATCCAGAAGCAGCGCACGCTCGCGTTCGTTTCGCGTGAGCGACGCGGCACGTGCGAACTCCGCGGCCGCTTCGTCGCCGCGGCCCAGCTTCGCCAGCAGATCGCCTCGTACGCTCGGCAGCAGGTGGTAGTCGCGCATCGCGGGATCGTCAGCGATGGCGTCGACGAGCGGCAGCCCCGCCTCGGGCCCGTACGCCATGCCGACCGCGACGGCCCGGTTCAGCTCGACGATGGGCGACGGCTCGATCCGTGCGAGCGTGGCGTAAAGCGTCGCGATCCGCTCCCAGTCGGTGTCCTCACCGGTACGGGCACGCGCGTGACACGCGGCGATCGCGGCCTGCACTGTGTACGGCGCCGGTGCACCGCCGCTGAGGCGTTCCGCCCGCTCCAACGCCGCGAGCCCCCGCCGGATCTGCAGGTGATCCCAGCGGCCGCGGTCCTGGTCGAGCAACAGCACCGGTTCGCCGTCCGGGCCGGTACGCGCGCGCAACCGCGACGCCTGAATTTCCATCAACGCGAGCAGCCCGTGCACCTCGGCGTCGTTCGGCGTCAGTCCGGCGAGGATCCGGCCGAGCCGCAGCGCCTCGTCGCACAGGTCGTGCCGGATCCATTCGTCGCCTCGAGTGGCCGCGTAGCCCTCGTTGAACACGAGGTATATGACCTCGAGTACGGAGGCCAGCCGCTCGCGTCGCTCCGCGCCGTCCGGCACCTCGAACCCGACATCCGCCTCGGCGAGGGTCCGCTTCGCTCGCGAGATGCGCTGTCCGACGGTCGCTTCGGGCACCCGATAGGCGTGCGCGATCTCCTCTGTGGACAGACCGCCGAGCAACCGAAGTGTGAGGGCGGCGCGGGCATCCGGCGACAACAACGGATGGCAGGCCACGAACATCAGCCGCAACAGGTCGTCCTCGACCTCGTCTGGCTCCGGGCCGCCCGGCGCGAGTCGCGACTCGATGTCGTTTCCGATCTCGGCGTACTTGCGGTCCAGCGCGACTCGCCGGCGAACCGCGTCGATCGCCTTCCGCTTGCCGATCGCGGTCAGCCACGCGCCGGGATTTGCGGGTACGCCCTCGGTCGGCCACTGTTCGAGTGCGGCGACCAGGGCATCGGCGGCCGCGTCTTCGGCCAGCCCGACATCGTGGACCATTCGCGCGAGCGCGGCGATGACGCGAGCTGACTCGATGCGCCACACCGCCTCGATGGCGCGACGCGCCTCGTCCGCCGCCCGGTCGTCGCGCGGTCCGCTATTCGCGTCACCGAGCCGGGGTTGCCCGCTGGCGTCGAGATGCCGTGCAGTTTCGCCGCCCACACCCCGACTAGATCACAGCCGCCGATCGGGCGCAGCCGTCGCCGCGCCCGATCGGGGCAAGGACTGTTGAACTCAGTGCCGGTCGGCGACCTGATCGCGTAGCCGAGCGTCCGCGTCGCGCAGCTCCGGCGTCATCGCGTCGCCGAAGTCCTCGTTCTCGAACACCTGGCGGATTTCCAGCACGCCCTCGCCGCCGGTCGGGTTCGGGCATCGCTTCGCCCACTCGATGGCCTCGTCGAGGGACTTGCACTGCCACAGCCAAAAGCCGGCGACCAGCTCCTTCGCCTCGGTGAACGGCCCATCCACCACGGAACGCCGAGTCCCGTCGAACCGCACACGCGCGCCCTTGGAGCTTGGCTGCAGCCCTTCGCCGCCCAGCATGATGCCGGCCTTGACCAGTTCCTGGTTGTACTTGCCCATCTCGGTGAGCATCGTCTCGTCCGGCAGCCCGCCGGCCTCGGTCTCCGGGGTCGCCTTCACGAACACCATGAACTTCATCGCATTCTCCTTGTGACGTGTCATCGAGTGACGTGGTCATCGAGTCTCTTGCCCGACTGTCACCCACGCGTCGAACGCCGGACAGCGGTTTTCGACATCGGTGTCGCGGAAATTTTGTGCGGCTGTCAGCGGCGCCGGTCGAAGATCGGTCAGGACCCCGGCTTGCCGATCACGGACGCGAAGCGGTCGGCGGCGAGCGCCTCCAACGCGTCCAGCGCAGCCCGGGCCTGCGCCGCCGCGGACGGCTCACGGACCGCGAGCCCGCTGGCGACGAACTCGTCCTCGTCGAGGCGCACCCGGGTCGACAAGTCGTCGGACACCCAGAGATCGAGTTCGAGATCCTCGGCGTAGACCGATGTCGGGCGGCGCACCGCGGGCCGACACACGTCGCAATACCAGCCCTTCCGTACGCCGGCCGGGTCACGGACCTCCTTCACCGAATACCACCGGTCCTGCCAGTAGTGCTCGGTGAACACGTCGCCCGGACCGAAGGTGACCGGGCCGAGGTCGCGCGGCTGCTCGCCGACCCATGGCGCCTCGACAACGAGGTGATTGCCGTCGTCACTGCGCACCGTCGCGTCGTAGCCGACCTTGAGCTGGCCGGACTTGACCAGCCGGACGGCGATCGTGGAGCCCGGTGCGTAGCGGGTCGATCGCGGCATCGTGGCGGCGATCGGATCAATAGCGTTGATGTCGCGGGTCTCCAGGGTGCGTTTGCGCCAGCCGCGCAGCGCGAGCGCCACCATCGCGCGGCCCACCTGCTCGGTCGACGTGACGGCGCCCGGCGCCACGCGCCGCAGGATCGGGTAGAGCGGGCTGACGGCGGCGTACGCCACCCGATATAGCCGCGTGCCGGAGCGCTCGCCGTGCATCGGGTTGATGAACCCGGGCCGCAGCATGTACGCGTCCAACGGCAGCCCGAGCAGCGCCTGCTCGGTGCGTCCCTTCACGCGCGCCCACATCGATCGGCCGGCGGCGTTCGTACCCGCACCGGACACGTACGCGAACGTGGCACCCGGGCTGCGTCGTGCCACCGCACGTGCCACGGCGAGCGTCAGGTCGTACGTGATTCTGGTGTACTCGTCCTCGGTACGGCCGGCAGACGTCACGCCGACGCAGAAGTAGCACGCGTCGATGCCGTCGAACACCGGTTCGTACGCATCGACCTCGGCGAGATCCGGCACGACCACCTCGTGGACCTTCGCGTCGTCTACGCCGGCCCGCGTCCGTCCAATGAGCACCACATAGTCCACTTCGGGCGAGGCGATGCATTCCCGGACGACGCCCTGACCGACCATGCCGGTCGCGCCGAAGACGATCACGCTCAATCCCACGTATCCGATCCTAGGGGTCGATCGACGCGGACACACGACCCGAGGCGCACTCACATACGTCGATGGCCGGTACCGGTTGGTCCGGTACCGGCCATCGCCTTGCACGTGCCGCAGATGTCACACGCCAGCGAGCGCAGGCTCACGCTCCTCGACCCGCTCACCGTCGTCGGGCACCATGTCGGCCGGACGCCGGATGAACAGCAACGACAGGAGCGCGGCCGCGGCGAACAGGATCGCGCTCGCCGTGAACGCCACGTTGTACCCGTGGATCGCGCCACTGGTCTGCGCAGCCGCCGAGGCACCGTGGCTTGCCACGAAGCCGGCCAGAGCGGTGGTGAAGATGGTGTTCAGCAACGCCGTGCCGAGCGAACCACCGACCTGCTGGGTCGTGTTCACCATCGCGCTCGCGACGCCGGCGTCGTGGTTGCTGACGCCGGACAGCGCGGTCGCGCCCAGCGGCACGAACAGCAGGCCCATGCCGAGGCTCATCGCGATGAACGCCGGCAAAATCGCACCGACGTACGACGAATCGGCCTTCAGCTGCGTCAGATAGATCATCGACGCGGTGGCCAGCACGCCACCGACCGTCATCAGGATCCGTGGTCCGACGCGCGGCAGCAGCTGCGCCGCGATGCCGGCGGACACGATGATGCCGGCCGAGAACGGCAGGTAGACCACACCGGTCTTCAACGGGCTGTAGTGCTGCGTCTGCTGCAGGTAGAACGTCATGAACAGGAACATGCCCAGCAGTCCCGCGCCGATCAGGATCGACACCAGGAAGGACGAACCTCGGTTCCGGTCAGTGATGACGCGCAGCGGCAGCAACGGGTTCTTGACCCGCGACTCCCACCACAGGAACCCGCCGAGCAGCACGGCCGCAGCCACGAGCATGCTGATCGTCATCGGGGCGGACCAGCCGTTGGTTGACGTGCCATGCGGCTTTGCCGCCTCGGTGAACCCGTAGACCAGCGCCACCAGGCCCAGCGTCGCGAGGATCGCGCCCGGGATGTCGTAACGCGTGTTGCCCTGCGCCTTGCTCTCCTTCACGATCGGGATCGCGAGGGCGAGCGCCAGCAGCGCGAACGGGACGTTCACGAACAAGCACCAGCGCCACGACGCATACTGGGTCAGTACGCCGCCGGAGATCAGGCCGATCGCGGCGCCGCCGCCGGAGATCGCACCGAAGACGCCGAACGCCTTCGCGCGGTCCTTCGCCTCGGTGAACGTGACAGTCAGCAGCGACAGCGCGGCCGGCGCGAGCAGCGCGCCGAACGCACCCTGCAGGGCGCGGGCGCCGAAGAGCATGGCCTCGTTGACCGCTGCGCCACCAAGGGCGGACGCGGCCGCGAAGCCGATCAGGCCGACCATGAAGGTGCGCTTGCGGCCGAAGTAGTCGGCGATCCGGCCGCCGAGCAGTAGCAGGCCACCAAAGGTGAGCGTGTATGCCGTGACGATCCACTGGCGGTCGGCGTTGCTGATGTCCAGCGCAGCCTGCGCGTGCGGCAACGCGACGTTCACCACGGTCGCGTCCAGCACGACCATCAGCTGGCCCAACATGATCACGATCAACGCGTACCAGCGGCGCCTATCGGGTTGCGCGGCTGCGCCGATCCCCCGCGCAGGCGCCTGCGCCACGGCGTTTTCTTGCGCCATTTCTCCTCCAAAGCAAGGTGGTGCGCACGCCATTGGGCGCGCAGGTATATGACCGAGCCCGCGTGCGCGAACCGGTGCTTTCCAAACTGGGGGGAATTTGCGTTACCGACGACCGGAAGCCTCGACTGCTACTCCGCCTGCTGGCGCCCTCGATCGGTGAGCACTCAGCTGTCGACGCTCTAACACGTAAACAATCTCTGACCCGCTGGCGTTTGTTTCGGCCAGTTGGTATTTGTTACCGGCGTCACGCTCCCTTGCGCAGCACCGGCAGGAGTACATCGTCCACGACGTGTACGACAAAATCGTCGTCGTCGTTGGCTTGACCGGCGATCGCCCACAGTTTCCGGGTGAGGATCATCGAGTGGAGAACCTCGTGGAGCACGTCCGCTGAGGCGTCGGCCGGCAACTCGCCGCGCGCCACCGCGGCGTTGATGATCGCAACATGCACCGGATGCTTCGTTTCGTATACGAGTTGGTGCAACGTCCGCGACAACTCAGCATTGCGGGTCGCCGCGGTCAGCAGTCCAGTCATCACCGCGCCGTCCATACCATTCGCGAGTTGACAAGCCCCGGTCAGAATCGCGATCAGGTCACCGCGAAGCGATCCCGTGTCGGGCGCCGCTGGCACGTCGCCGAAGCGGTGCGTCAGCGCCTCCTTGACGAGATCTGGCTTGTTCGGCCACGCCCGGTAGATGGTCGCCTTGCTGGCGCGGGCCCGCGTCGCTACCGCGTCCATCGACATCCGGTCGTAGCCAACCTCGCTCAGCAGTTCGAAGACGGCCTCACAGATGGCACCATGGCGGTCTGACCTGGCCGCCGCGATGACCGTGTCCATGAGGACCTCCCGAACAAATACGGAACGGTTCCGTTCCGAGCGCCACGCTACTCCCCTGTAGCCGGTGTACGGAACCGTTTCGTACACCATCGCCCGGTGACCCTCGACACACCGACTGTCACCGGCCGGCGGCGGGCGCCGCACGCTCTTGGCGTCAGCGCGGAATGCGCGGTCTGGAGTGCCGCTGCTCAGCGGTGGCCGAGCACCGGATGGGGTGCGTAGGGGTCTTCCAGCGACGCGACTTCGTCGTCGGACAGCTCGACGTCCAACGCGGCGACGGCATCGTCGAGGTGCTCGAGCTTCGTCGCGCCGACGATCGGCGCGGTCACGCCCGGCCGCCGCGCTACCCAAGCAAGCGCGATCTGTGCCCGCGGCAAGCCGCGCTTCTCGGCCACTTCGGCGACCCGATCGATCACGTCGCGATCGTTCGCCTCGGTCTCCGTGGTCAGCGACCGACCGAACGGATCGTGGCTGGACCTCGTCGTCGTGGTCGCCGGATCACGGGTCAGCCGACCGCGCGCCATTGGGCTCCACGGGATCACGCCGATGCCTTGGTCGATGCACAGCGGAAGCATTTCCCGCTCTTCTTCGCGGTAGAGCAGGTTGTAGTAGTTCTGCATGGATACAAAGCGCGTCCACCCGTGCTGCTCCGCGGTGTAGAGCGCCTTGGCGAACTGCCAGGCGTACATGGAGGACGCGCCGATGTAGCGGGCCTTGCCGGCGCGTACCACGTCGTGCAGCGCTTCCAGCGTCTCCTCGATCGGGGTGGTCGGGTCCCATCGGTGGATCTGGTAGAGATCGACGTAGTCCATGTTCAGCCGACGGAGGCTGTGA
>DATFRR010000036.1:0-3753 GCA_035263025.1 Micromonosporaceae bacterium | reverse complement strand
CCGATCTCGCCGAAATGCAGCCAGTCGTCTTCGCTGTCGGCACCCTTCGCCTTCGCATCGGCGACCAGATCGTCAAGCGTCTTGCCCGCCGGGATCTGCACGACCACCATTTCGTGCGTGATCGGGAACGACTCGTTATTGCTGAACACGATTCGGAACGGCTTGTCCGCCGGCACCGAGTCCGGCATGCCGCTGTAGGTGAACTTCGACACCGACACCGAGAAGACCGGGATGTCCGCGGCGACCCCGGTGGCGTTTCCAGCCGCCGCGGTGCGACCTTTGGCGCAGCCGCCCAGGGCGATGATCAAGCACCCGACCGCGACGAGGCTGATGGCCCACGGCGACGATCGGCGGATTCGTTGCGCGCTCATGTTCTCCCCCTCATGTCGGGCGGAGTGACGCCACTTTGATCGCCCTTCCTAGCTCGTTGCTGGGCGCGTGGCGGCAAGGTGAGAAATCTGTAACGAGCCAGCAGGTCCGCCGTGACAGATTCGTCATGATCGGCCGGTCCGCGGCGGCGAGTGCGAAGCTGAGCCGACCTGGCGGCAATGATCAAGGAGCGTGCCGTGGTTGGTGCGGGCGACGTGCTGACGGCCTGGGAACTCGACACCGTGCCGACCGCCGGCATCGTGCTCGTCGGACTCGGTTACGGCGTGGCGCGACGACGTCTTCACCGCACCGACCATTCCTGGGCACCGCGTCGCGACGTCGCGTTCGTCGCCGGATTGCTGGCTTTGCTGATCGCCGTGGACGGGCCGCCGGATGCGTACGCGGACGTGTCGTTCGCCGTCCATATGGCCCAGCACCTGTTGATCCAGCTCGTCGCCGCGCCGCTGCTGCTTCTAGCCGCGCCGGTGACGCTGTTGCTACGTGCCGACCCGCCATGGCTTCGCCGGCGGATGCTCGTACGCGTACTACGCACGAACGGCGTACATATGCTGACTCGGCCGGCCGTGACGTTCACCGCGTTCGCGGCCGTACTGGTCGGCAGCCACCTTTCGCCGGTGTACGACCTCGCATTGCGGAACGACACGGTTCACGCGATCGAACATGCGGCGTATCTGGCGACCGCGTTGCTGTTCTGGTGGCCCGCGGTGGGTGTCGACCCAGGGCCCGCCAAGCCCGCGCACGCGGCACGCCTGCTGTACGTACTCCTGGTCATGCCGGTGATGGCGTTCCTCGGTGTCGCCATTGCCAGTACCGATCGGGTTCTGTACCCGCACTATGCGGCGCATCCACCGCCTTGGGGCGCGACGGCGCTGCAGGACCAGCACCTGGCCGGAACGCTCATGTGGGTCTCCGGCATGGTCACCATCCCACCGGTCCTCGTGCTGATGCTGCTGCGATGGCTGGCGCAGGACGACCGCATGCACGCACGAACCACGGTAGCGACCGCCAATCCCGCACAGATAGGCCGCCGATGACTACGGGAGTCCGGATGGAAGCGCACACGACAGCTGTTGCCGTGAGTCACGGACCGGGCGCCGTACTGCGCACGTACCTGGCGCTGACGAAGCCGCGCATCATCGAGCTGCTGCTCGTGACGACCGTGCCGCCCATGCTGTTGGCCCGTCACGGCATTCCGTCGCCGGCTCTGATTGGCGCGACGCTGGCCGGCGGCGCTCTTACCGCGGGCAGCGCCAACACCATCAATTGCTATCTGGACCGCGACATCGACGCGGTGATGCGCCGAACCGCCCGGCGACCGCTCGCGGCGCACGCCGACGCGGTCGGCCCACGGCGCGCCCTCGCCTTCGGCCTGCTGCTTGGCGCGGCAGGCACGGCGCTGCTCGGCTTTGCAGTCAACTGGTTGGCGGCATCACTCGCCGACGCGGCAATCCTCTTCTACGTCTTCGTCTACACACTCGCGCTCAAACGGCGTACCCCTGCAAACATCGTCATCGGCGGTGCCGCGGGCTGCTTCCCGGTGCTCGTCGGCTGGGCCGCGGTGACCGGCCGGATCGGCCTGCCATCGCTGCTCTTCGCGGCGGTGATCTTCTGTTGGACGCCACCGCACTTCTGGGCTCTGGCAATGCGGTTCCGCGGCGACTACGCCGCGGCCGGCGTGCCGATGCTTCCGGTCGTCGCAACACCCGCGATCGTCGGTCGCAAAATTCTGCGGTACGCGTACCTCACGGTGGCCGCGTCGTTGGCGCTCATGCCATACGTCGGTTGGCTCTACGGTTGTTGCGCCGCGGCCGTCGGTGCGTGGTTCCTGGCGGCCGCGCATCGCCTGCGGGCCGACCTTGTCGCCAACCGACCCGCTCACCCGATGCGGTTGTTCCACGCGTCCATCACGTACTTGACGGTGGTATCCGTGGCGGTGGCGGTCAATGCGCTGCTGTGAGAACTGAGCCGAGATCGAAATGCGGCGCAGGATCCGCGAACTGGCGCGCCTAGTGGGACTGCGCGCCGACGCGCGGCGGTCGGTTGTGGTCGCGGCGCTAGCGGTCATCACGACCGCGGCGGTCGTAGCCGTCGTCGCCTGCACGGCGAGCCCTGCGGCACCGCGACATTCGGCAGGCCCGGACTTCGGAGCGGCGCCGGCCTACACGCTTACCGACCAGAACGGTCGCGCGTTCGCTTCGTCGGCACTACACGGGAAGGTTCAGATCGTTAGCTACCTGTTCCCGTACTGCACCAGCTTCTGTCCGCTGCTCACCGGCGCCATCGCCCGCGCGCAGACGATCCTGGATCGCGACAGACTTGGCGCCCGTGTCGCGTTCGTCGCATTCAACGTCGACCCGGCACACGCCGGCCCGGACACGCTGGCAGCGTTCCTGCGCCAGGAGCACATCGACCCGCACGATCCGTCGTGGCACTTCCTGACCGGTACGCCCGCGGCAGTACGGCACGTGGTCACCGACGGCTATCACGTCTTCTACCAACAGATCTCGATCGCGGAAGAGGAGCGCATCGCCGCTGAACAACAGGCGGCCGGTGGGTTCCTTGCGCAGCCCACTGCACCGAATCCGATGGCTGAGCGGGCCCATGTCGACTACGACATCACGCACAACGACGTGGTCGAAATCGTCGATCCCGGCGGCACAATCCGCACCATACTCTCCGGCAACGCGGTACCGACGCCTGAGCAGATTGTCGCCGCGGTCCGGAACGCTCTCGCGATGTCGGGTCGCTAGCGGCGCTAGCCACCCAACGGTACCTCCCGCCATCACGACGCGGCGCTGTCACGATCGATGGGTGAGCACAACCCGTGTCATCGGGCCGCGGATCGGCCAGCTCGCCCTCCATGTTCGACGCGATGCTAACCGTCGCAAAGTCGACCCCCCGAGGAATGGCTTGCGGTACGTTCGGATCGGAGCGATCCTCGGATCTGACACGTCGCGCCGATGAATCGTTGTGGCAAACCGAACACGGCGTAATGCTGCGACGCGCAGCCGCCAGCCGGCGTTCAATCTCGCTGAGGGTCTCGGCAGCGTGCTGCCACGAATGGGCGGGTTGCCCGGCGTAGGCATGCGCGCGCGTGAGCCACGTGAGACCACCTGGACGTCCGTTGTCGACCCAGCAAGCGCACATTCGAGCCAGCCGTGAAGGAACTAACACCCAAGGAGATCGTTCGACGTCACGACACACAACGGACACGCATCGGGCGACGCGTCCGCAACAGGTACCTGTCCTGGCTCGAGCGCGCCGGGACTTGGGGCGGCCGAGCGTCATCTGCCGCTGGACGCGGGCGGCTGATGACGGACGGGTATCCGGTCCGGCGCGACGGATCGCGTATCACATGCCGCC
>DATFRR010000035.1:0-14913 GCA_035263025.1 Micromonosporaceae bacterium | reverse complement strand
GGGCGTACGGCTGGATGTCCAGCCAGGGTCGCAGGACGAAGGCCCGCGTCGACCGGAAGCCCGGCGCTCCGCCGGTCGAGGCTCTGACCGTGTTCCGCTACGTGGTGCTCGCCAAGGCGTCGTCCATCGTCGGCGCGCTCTTCACCGGCTTCTTCGCGGCCGTCGCGCTCTGGTTGTTCGGCCAGCCGCACGGCGCCCAGTCGGCGCCCGCCCGGGATCTGCCGCCGTCGCTCGGTGGCGTCGGCGGAGGGATTGTTCTGCTGGTCGGGGCGCTGCTGCTGGAGCGGGCGTGTCGCATCCCGCCGCCGCCCGACGACGAAGAGGACTCGCATTAGCCGGCCGACGTTGGTGCGCCAGGGGTTTCCGGATCGACCGCGCGCCGGGTAGGTTCGGGCACCGTAGTACGCGCCGTTTCCTGTCCTCCGCTAGCGTCTCCTCGGACGGGCGCGACGGCGAGGAAGGTGCGCGATGTCGTACCCAGACGACCGAGGGACGCCGAAGGTTCCGTTCGTCGGCGAAGGGTTCCGGGTGGAATCTGACTTTCTCGTCGAGCCTGACTATCGACATGAATCGGGAGCAAGTGTGTACGATCCGACAACCGTTCCCATTGCCGGTTCCGGCTTTGGCAGTTCCGCCGAGGCCGCTCGTGGCGATGACGAACAGGCACCGTCGAGTACGCCGGGCGGCAAGATGACGACCGTTGCGATGTCCCCGGGCTTCGATCCGATCCCGGGTCCGACGGCCGTCGAGCTGAACAACGCGTTCGACGATCCATCGGACGGCGAGCCCGGTCGCGACCGGTTCCGCGTACACGCGATCTGGGAGGTCGTGCTGCTGATCGCGGTGGCCGGCATGGCGGTCGCGGTCAACGAGAAGGCACACATCGACGGCGCTGGCGCCCGTGGCCTCCTGGCCCTCGCGGCCGTCTACACGATGGCGGCGGTGGCGGCCGGCTGGTCCATGCGCGCCGGCGCCGTCAACCTCGCGATCGGCCCGATCATGGTGGCGTCCGGTCTCTACTTCGCCCAGCAACACAACGACCACAACGCGGCTGTCGCGGTCCTGCTCGCGCTCGCGGTAGCGGCCGGGATCGGCGCGGTCATGGCGGTCATCGTCGCGGTGTTGCAGGTGCCGGGCTGGGCGGTCACGCTGGCCGCGTTCCTGGCAGTCGACGTGTGGATCGCGCACCTGCCGGACTCTGTCAAGGTCAGCGGCACTCCGAACATCATCGGGCAGGGCTATTACGTGTTCGGCGTGGTCGCCGCGCTGGCGATCATCGGTGCCGCGATCGGGACGGTTCGTCCGATTCGGCGAGCCGTCGGGCGGTTCCGGCCGGTCAGCGACCCGGCAGACTGGCGCGGGATGGCCGGCGTGTGGATGGTCGGTGTCAGCCTCATCGCGTCGTGTCTGCTGGCCGCCGGTGCCGGCATCCTTTACGCGATGACGACCCAGGCTGCTACCACGGACTCCGGCCTGATGTTTTCGGCCACCGCCATCGCTGTTGCGCTGGTCGGGGGGACGAGCGCGTTCGGCCGGCGCGGTGGCGTGCTCGGCACGGTTCTCGCGGCGGCACTGCTCGTGCTGGTGAACCACTACGCGGCGCTCGCCAACTACAAGATCGATCCCCGCGCCCTGGTGGCCGGCGCGATCGGTGTCGGCCTCGTCGTGACACGACTCGTCGAAACGTTCGGCCGGCCGCGACGTTCCTACCGTCCGGAGATCTCCACCACCGGCTGGCTCGGTGGCGGCGTGGCGGGCTGGGCCGACGACGGTGACACGACGCGCGCGAATGCTGACGGTTCCGATCGGCCGCGCGCCGAGTGGGTCGACCCGAACGACGAGGCGTGGGGCGTGCGTCAGTGACCGACGACGCGCCAACGCCGACGTTTCCGGAACTCGACGCGCTGAGCACCGAGGAATTGCGCGAACGGGCGTTCCACGTGGCCCGCGAGCGGCACGACGCCCGTTTCTTTATTCAAGTCATCCGGATGCTGCCGGCATCCATCGACGCGGCCGAGAGCATCGACGGCTCGCTCGGCTCGATCGGCGAGTCGATCACCGACCTGGTCGGCGTATGGCGCGAGTTCACCGGCCACGGCCTCGGCACCGCCGAACCGGCGCTGCGCGCCGAGTTCATCGATTACCTCATGAAACACCGCGCCCCGCAGTAGGCGTGACTACGCCGCGCCGGCTTCCGCGATCGCCGTCGCGGTCAACACGCCGAGCGCGGCGCCGGTCTCGGGGTCGGTCACCGCGACCCACCCACGGCCGCCGTCGAGCAGCGCGGCCAGCGCGTCGGCGAGGTTCGCATCCAGTGGTACGGACGGGCCAGCGGCCGCGTTGGCTACCGAATCGGACGGCGCGAGGCGCTTCGGGTCGATCTCGGTCACCGACAGCCGTTTGATGCCGCGGTCCGCGCCGATGAACTCGCGGACGAACGAGTTGTCCGGCTCGCGCAACAGATCGATCGGAGTCGCGTACTGCTGGAGCATGCCGTGCTGGGACAGCACCGCGACCCGGTCGGCAAGACGCACCGCCTCGTCCAGGTCGTGTGTGACGAGCACGATCGTCTTGCGGACCGTCCGCTGTAGACGGAGGAACTCGTCCTGCAGGCGTACCCGGACGATCGGATCGACGGCCGAGAACGGTTCGTCCATCAGGAGTGCGGCCGGATCGGCGGCCAACGCTCGGGCCACGCCGATGCGCTGTCGTTGACCACCGGACAACTCGCTCGGGTAGCGCTTGCGATAGCGCTCCGGCTCGAGGCCGACGAGGTCGAGCAGTTCGTCGACACGCGCCTGGGTGCGTTGCTTCGACCAGCCGAGCAACCGGGGCACGGTCGCGACGTTGGCCGCGATCGTCTGGTGTGGGAACAGTCCGACGTGCTGGATCACGTACCCGATCTTGCGCCGCAGGTCCACCGCGTTCGCCGTCGTGATGTCGTCGCCGTCGAGCAGGATCCGTCCCGAGGTCGGTTCGATGAGTCGATTGATCATGCGCAGGATCGTGGACTTGCCGCACCCGGACGGACCGATGAGCGCGACGAGTTCGCCTGCGCCCACCTCGAGTGACAGCGCGCCGACCGCGACCGTGCCGTCGTCGTACGTCTTGCCGACGCCGTCCAGCGTGATCGTCGCGGCGTTCTCGGCGGGCGGGGTACGGTCCACGTATGTCCTTCCTCGGGTCGCCGGCGCTCGCATTTCAGCCGAGTGCGCCGAACCCGTGGTTCTCCTGGCACTACATCCAGCAGAACGCCGACCAGATTCTCACCGACACTCGCTTCCACTTCATCACGACGATCGAGGCGGTGGCGCTGGCCATGGTCGTCGCGATCCCACTCGCCGTGCTGTGCTACTGGGTCCGGCCGCTCGGTGCGCCGATTCTCGCATTGTCCGGCGTGCTCTACACGATCCCGTCCTTGGCGCTGTTTGCGTTCCTGGCCCCATTTGTCGGCATCGGTGTCACCACGATCCTGATCGGCCTGGTCATCTATGCCCTGCTGCTGGTCATCCAGAACACGCTGACCGGTTTGCAGCAGGTACCCGAGGAGGTACGTGACGCGGCCCGCGGCATGGGCTACGGCCGGTTCGGCATGCTGTGGCACGTCGAGCTGCCGCTCGCGCTGCCGGGCATCATCACCGGTATTCGACTGGCGACCGTGTCGACCGTCGCGCTGCTCACCGTCGGCGTGATCGTCGGGCAGGGTGGCCTCGGCCAGCTGATCTTCAGCGGGCTCCACACGAACTTGAACCGTGCGGCGATCGCGACCGGCGCGATTCTTTGCGTGGCGCTCGGGCTGCTACTCGACATTGCGATTGCCCTGATCGGCCGGCTGGTCACGCCCTGGGCGCGCCGGAGGGCGGCGTCATGACCTACTTCCATCAAGCGATCGTCTGGCTGAACGACCCGCTGAACTGGACAAACCCTGGCGGCATCCTGGACGCGTTGCGAACCCATCTCGTCATCAGCGGGCTCGCGCTGCTGATCGCGTGCGGGATCGCCCTGCCGATCGGCATCTGGTTCGGCCACGTTGGTCGCGGCGGTGGCCTCGTCGTCGCGTTCTCGAACGGGACGCGGGCCATCCCGACGTACGCGCTGCTCGCCGTCATCTACGTGGCTGGCATCGCGGGGATCGGTGCGGCATCGGCCGTGCCGGCGCTCGCGATCTTCGGTATCCCGCCGATTCTGGCGAACGCCTACACCGGCATCCGCGAGGTGGACCCCGAGGTAGACGACGCGGCGCGTGGCATGGGCATGTCGGGCCTGCAACGGCTGTCGCGGGTCGAGTTGCCGCTCGCGCTGCCGTACATCGCCGCCGGCATCCGTACGGCCGCGGTGCAGATCGTCGCCACGGCCACGCTCGCCGCACTGGTCGCCGGCGGCGGCCTGGGCGACATCATCTACGCCGGGTTCGGCCTGACGATCGCACAAGGCGGCGGTCAGATCCTGGCCGGTGGCCTGCTGGTGGCCATCCTGGCGCTGCTGGTCAACGGTGTGCTCGGCATCGTCGTGCGGTTCGTCACGCCAAAGCCACTGCGAGCGCGCAAGCGCCGTCGTCGGCGCACCGCGGCTGTCGCGACCGAGGCCGGCGTCTAAGAGCAGGTCACTGGGTTGCTGACCAACTGCGCCGCGCCGACGAAATCGCCTAAATCGGACACACGGCCGATCGATTACCGAAGATGACGGCCTCATGACAATTCTGGGTTTCCGGTTGCCGGGGCGCGCTCTTCGGGCTTGGCTGATCACATCGGGCGGTACGTTCGCGAATGGTTGCGGACCGAGACTGCACCCAGTGCCGCCCGTCGGACACGCGGCCGACCCCTGACCGGGGTCGCGCCGGGACACGGAAGGCGGGCTCCTTTTCATGCGTAGGCTCATGCGACCCCTCGCGCTCGCGGCGGGTCTGTTCACCGTTGCCGCGCTCGCCGCGGCGTGCGGCAGCGCCGGCTCATCCGGTACCGCGGCACCGAGCAAGGTCAGCGGCGCGGGTTGCGCTGGCGTAGCGGACACCACGCTTGTTGTGCTGCAAGACGACAAACATTTGCAGCAGGCCGATGTCGTAATACCGGCGATCAACAAGGCGGTCGCGAATCCGCAGATGCTCGCGGCGCTCGACGGTGTCTCGACCACGATGGATACGACCAAGCTGATCGCGCTGAACAAGGCGGTGGATTCCGGCGGGCAGACTCCGGCGGCCGCCGCGCAGGCGTACGTCCAGCAGAACAACCTGACCGCAAACCTGCAGAAGGGTCCGGGCGGCAAGCTCACCATCGGCGCCGCGGACTTTAGCGAGAGCGAAGAACTCGCGAACGTCTACAAGATCGTGCTGGACTCGATCGGGTATCAATCGACCGTGCAGACGATCGGCAACCGCGAGCTTTACCTGCCGCAACTCGAACAGAACAAGATCCAGATCGTGCCCGAATACGCCGCGACGCTGCTGACCGCGCTCAACACGGCCAACGACCCGTCGATGGCACCGACCAATGACGTCAACAGCACGGCAAGCCGGCTGACCACCGCCGGTGCCGCGAAGAACCTGGTGTTCGGCAAGCCGTCCACCGCGCTCGACACGAACGCGTTCGCGGTCACGAAGGCGACCGCCGACAAGTACAACCTGAAGACCCTGTCCGACTTTGCGCAGAAGTGTTCCGGTACGGCCACCACGCTTGCCGGTCCAGCAGAATGCCCGCAACGCCCGTTCTGCCAGCTCGGCCTGGAGAAGACCTACGGCATCCAGTTCGGGCAGTTCCTGAGCCAGGGCAGTGACGCTGGCGGCCCGATCACGAAGAAGACGATCATGGACGGGAAGGCCACCATCGGCCTGGTGTTCTCGTCGGATAGCTCGCTCAGCACGCCATGACGGATCCCGGTCGTTCGGCGCTGCCGATCGATCGGTGAGCAGCCGCGCATCGGGAGACCCGGTGCGCGGCTGTTTGTCGCCCGGGTGCGGTTGCGCCGGATCGACGCCGGCCCGTTGAACAACCGGGAACCCCGTCGGTAACCTCTGGCCATGCCCGCGCGGTCCGCAACCACCGTTCCGGCCGCACCGGAACAGTCCGGCATGCGGGCACGGTTGCTCACGATCCAGTTCTGGACGGGCGTCGCACTCGCTCCGGTGGCCGCGCTGCTGCTGTTGATCGGCGGTACGGCGGTCGCGGCGGCGCTCGCCATCGTGGCGGTCGTGGTCGTGGCAGTGGCCGCGCTGCTCCGCCGAGAGCCGGTACAGGAGCGCGTGGCACTGCAGCAGACGCTGTTCGCCGAGATCGGCACGCTTCGGGAGGACGTACGCGCCGACATCACCACCGCGGCTCGCGCAACCCACCGCGCACTTTCGACAAAGATCAACGGGCTACAGGAATCGGTCGGTGCGATGCAGCGTGACGTGGATGCCGCGCAGGCGTTGGCCGTCACGGCGCGGGAGGCCGCGGAGAGGCGCAACGAGTTCCCGATGCCACCGCCGCGGCGTCCACCGGCGGCCGGGTCGGCTGGCGCCGCCGGCGTCGTTCGCCACACCGAGACGGTGGTCACTCGGTCCACGTTCGTCGACGAGCCGTCCTACGGAGTCGCGTCGCCCGCCGCTGGGTACGGCGCCGGACGGTCCCGGGTGTACGACGGCACCGCCAGCGACGTCGGCCGCGATTCCCGGGATCAGGGCTGGGTAGCGGGCGTCGGACACGACGACAGTGGCAGCAGCGACCGTGGTAACCGTGACCGCGGCGACGACCGGCATCGGGATTCGCGCGACGATGGTCGCCGATCCGATCCGGACGATCGAGACTCGCGCGCGGACGGGCCGGGCTGGCGCGGCTACGAGGCACGCGACTACGAGGCACGCGATTACGGGGCACGCGATTACGGGGCACGCGACGGCAATCGTGGCTGGCACGACTTTGACGCCCGGTCGTCCGATCGCCGCGCGCTACCGGCCGAACGCGACGGTGAATCGGCCGACGACCGACGCTGGTCTGCGATGCGCGGTGCCGACCGGTGGGCCGAGGTGCGCCAGGACGACCGGGGTCGAGAGCTTCGGATGGCTGAGCGGCGCGAAGAACGGCGCGTCGACGAGACCGGCTCGCAGATGCGGATCATCGACCGCTGGGCTTCGGTACGCGAGGAGCGTGTCGACCACGACGACGCAGTACGCGGCTGGCGGACCGGGGTAGGCCACGACGGCCGCGACGGCCGGCGATCCGACCGCTACGACATCGATCGTCACAACCGCGACGACGACGTCGACGAGGCCCACCAGGGCTGGCGGGACAGCGATCGCGACGACCGCGACCGCCGTGATCGCGACCGTGACAACCGCGACCGGGACCGTGACAACCGTGATCGGGATGAGCGGGACGGCACCGGTCGTTTGCCGCGCGCTGACGCGTCGCTGCCGGTGCCTCGACCCCGTAGCGCTGCTGACGACCTTGATCTCGACCGGTTCACCGATGCCGACGACGGCTGGCGCGACGTACGCAGCGGCACCATCGAGCAGGCCGACCGCCGACGCGACGCGGCATCGTCGGGGCGCCCGACGTCACGAGACGAGCGCGACGACGACGATTGGGCGCTGTCCCGGCTGCGGGAGATCCAGCGTCGCGAGATGGTGGATGGACATCGCGACTTCCGCGACGCCCGAGGCGACGCTCGAGACGATGGTCGAGGCGACGGTCGAGACGGCCGCGACGACCGGCGCGACAACCATCACCGATCGAGCGATGAGCGTCGTGATCTTCGAGACGACCGGCGCGACCGCCGTGACGATCGAGAGCCCCGGGCCGGTCGTGGCGACGATCGAGACTTCCGCGACCGCGGCTACAACCGGGACAACCGCGAGGACCGCCGCGACGCCCGAGACGACCGCCGCGACAGCGGGCCGCGACCGCCGGTGCGCGAGCCGCACGACAGTGGCCAGCGTGCCGGTTGGATCGCGCGCGACCGGCATACCGCAGATCCGCGTTCGCGACCGAATGGCACCGGCGCTCGTGCCGTCCGCGACGAGCCTCGAGAACCACCGGACGAGGGCCGGTGGGTGCGGGAACCGGGTCAGCGCGGTGGCGCTGTCGCGCCGCGCGTCGACTTCGACGACAGCGACGACCGGTGGCGGTGACCGGTCGCTGACCGCGACGCGGCCGCCGCGCTAGACGTCGCCGATTGACCTACTTGTCGATGTCGCCGACCACGAAGAACATCGAGCCGAGAATCGGTACGAGATCCTCGACGCGCGCACCGATCAGCAGCGTCGACAGCGCTTGTACGTGTGCGAACGACGCGGTGCGCAGCTTCAACCGCCACGGCGTCTTCTCGCCGCGTGACACGAGGTAGTAGCCGGCGATACCGAGTGGGTTCTCGGTCCAGGCGTACGTGTGCCCCTCCGGCGCCCGTACGACCTTCGGCAGACGTACGTTCACCGGACCGCTGATCTGATCGACTCGCGCAAGGCACTCCGACGCCAGATCCAGCGACACGTACACCTGGTCGAGCAGCACCTCGAAGCGGGCATGCGCATCGCCGGCGGTACGCGTGACCACGGGTACGTCAAGGTCGCCGTACGCGAGGTAGGGCTCGTCGCGGCGCAGATCGATGTCCAGGCCGGAGGCACGCGCCACTGGACCGGATGCGCCGTACGCGGCGGCCTCCGAGGCGGGCAGCACCCCGACGCCGACCGTACGGGCGAGGAACGTGTCGTTGCCACGGATCAGCCTGTCGAGCTCGGGCATGCGCCGGCGTACGTCGTCGACCGCTGCCCGTGCACGGTCGGTCCAGCCGACCGGTACCTCCTCCTTCAGGCCACCGACCCGGTTGAACATGAAATGCATGCGGCCGCCCGCGGCCTCCTCCAGGACGGACTGCAGCGTCTCGCGGGCCTGGAACGCGATCGACGTCGCGGCTACCGCGGCGATCTCCAACGGGTACGAGCCGAGAAACATCAGATGGCTCAGCACGCGGTTCAACTCGGCGAGCGCGGTTCGCAACCAGATCGCGCGTGCCGGCACCTCGATGCCCATCAACCGTTCGACGGCAAGCACGACGCCTAGCTCGTTGGCGAACGCGGACAACCAGTCGTGCCGGTTTGCGAGCACGATGATCTGGCGGTAGTCACGCACCTCGAACAGCTTTTCAGCGCCCCGATGCATATAGCCGACGATCGGATCGGCGCTTGCCACCCGGTCGCCGTCGAGCACGAGGCGCAGCCGCAACATGCCATGCGTCGACGGGTGCTGCGGCCCGATGTCGAGCACCAGGTCGGTGGACTCGAGACCGGCGCCGGTCCCGGCGATGATTTCGCTCCGGCCCGCCTGGCTGCTCACCCGGTCATGGTAGGCGGCACGCCGATGCCGACCGGCTGCAGCAGCCAGAAGTGAGCGCCGAGGCCGTCCGGCGCAATGAGTTCGGCCGCCGTTGACGCGTCCGCGAGCGCGCGCAGGTAGCCGGCCGGATCGGCACGCGCCGCTTCGATCGGTGGTCGGCGGCCGGACAGCCCGAGCGCGGCGAGCGCATCGGCTTGGCGTACCAGCAAGGGTTCTTGACCGGCCACCGCGGACCCGGCGGTGGCAACGGCGTCCGCGGCCACGTGCGCGGTCAGATCTCTCGATCCATCCGGTACGGGAGAAGCCTGGCGACCGCGAACAAACGAGGTGAGCGTGCCGTACGGCGGCCGGGCCGCACGCGTGTGGCCATAGTCGACGGCGAGCGCGAGCCCAGTCGACAGCCGCCCGACGGCGTGGGCCCATGCCGCGTCCCGGGTTCGACCGACCTCCGCACGGTCGCCATCCGGCCACCAGGCGCGCAGCCACTCGTCGTCGCCAGCGTCGACTGCGTCGCCGAGGCTCTCGTTGCCGTGCTTGTCGACGAGCGCATACCGCCAGACCGCCCCATCGCGGACGACGACATCGAGAGGTACGTTGTCGAGCCACTCGGTCGCGAGAAGTACACCCATTGCGTGCTCCGGAAGCTCGCGTTGCCAGCGGATCATCTGCGATAGGTCGGTCGGGCGCTCGGCGACCTCGACGCCGATGAGCCGGACGCGTTGCAACAGCGGCTCGGGCAGGGCGGTGGCTAGCTCGCGTAGCAGTTCGCCGCGACCGGCGCCGACGTCGACGACATCGAACCGCTCTGGGTGTCCGAGTGCGGTGTCCACATCGGCGACGAGTCTGGCGATCGCTCGAGCGAAGACCGGACCGGCGTGCGCGCTGGTCCGGAAATGCGCTGCAGGACCGGCACCGAGACCCGTGAAGAATCCGGCACCCGGTGCGTAGAGCGCCTCGGTCATGGCGTCCTTCCAGCGACGCACCGTTGCTCGCTCCTTCCAGGTCCCGGCCGGATCGGTGTGGGGTCGCGCGGCACCACTGTCGGTCCTAGGCTTCCCGCGACCCCTCGTCACGGAGCCTCGCATGCACATCGAGTTCACGAAGCTGCCCGATCCCGACGGTGACCGTCGCAACCTGCGTGCGGCCATAATCCTGCTGTCTCGGCGTCGACTATGGATCGGCGCAGTAGCGTCCGCGGCCGGCGCTGTGATCGGGATCGGGATCATGCTGACCGGCGGCGCCGCGCTTGGGGCGGCCATCATTGTCGTGTCTGGGATCATCCTGACATTGGTTCCGCAGTCAATCCGGATCGGAACGAAGCTGGCGGACCAGCGACTCGCCAAGATCAACAGCGTCCCGGTGCTGATCACGATCACTGACATCGATGTCACGTTCGCGGGGCCGTGGAACTACGTGTCCTGGGCATGGGCTGGCATCGACGTCGTGAGTGACCTTGGGTCCGTTCTCGTCGCACGGTGCGGCGGGATGCCGGTGTTCAAGATCCCGCTAGATGCGATGCCGCCCGAGCGCGTGCCGGAGCTTCGCGCGTTCCTTCGTCAGCAGGGTCTACATCTGTGGCGCGGCCCGGCCGGCGTCGAGATCGAGCAGGCCGGAACGAGTGGCACGTGACGTCCCTGGAATCAAGCCTCACCAGGTGATCCGGGGCGCATCACGCCGCGAGTGAATGTCTTCACATGTCCTTTATCGGGCGGGTTGCCGGAGCGATACTTGCGATCGACCGGTACCCCACCGAAGAGGACTGGATCATGGCAACCCGTAGCGTATCCGTGCGCGCTGGGCGACCCGCGGCTACCACGTCGCCCGCGGCGCCCCTCGCCGTTCCCGCGGCAGTCGACACCACTGCCGCGGCGCCGCCGCCGGCAATCGACACCCCAGCCCTGACCATCGGCATCGTCGGTGCCGGTCGGGTCGGCAGCGCGCTCGGCGGCGCGCTCGCCCGGGCGGGTCACCGCATCACTGGTGCTTCTGGCCGTTCCGACGCGACACGCTCGCGGATCGCGAGCTTGCCCGGCGCCGTACGCCGCCGTCCTGTCGACGTCGTACGCAACGCCGACCTGGTCATCGTCGCCGTGCCGGATGATGTCCTCGCGCCGCTCATCGCCGACCTCGGTGAGTCGGGCGCGTTCCGTCCGGGTGTGATCGTCGCGCACACCTCCGGTGCGCACGGCATCGGCATCCTGCATCCGGCCACCGCGCGTGGCGCGCTGCCGCTCGCGCTCCACCCGGCGATGACGTTCACCGGTGCCGACGCCGACGTCGACCTGCTGACCAGCGGCATCACGTTCGGCGTGACGGCGCAGGACGAGTTGCGCGGCGTCGCGATCGATCTGGTCGCCGAGCTTGGCGGCGCCATCGAGTGGATCGACGACAGCCACCGAGCGCTCTACCACACCGCTCTCGCGCACGGCGCGAACCATCTCGTCACGCTCGTGAACGAAGCGTTGGACCGGCTGCGCGATGCCGGTGTAATTCACCCGGAGCAGGTCCTCAGCCCACTCCTGCACGCGGCGCTCGACAATGCGCTCGCGATGGGCGACGCGGCGCTGACCGGGCCGGTGTCGCGTGGCGACGCCAATACCGTCGCTCGCCACCTCGACACGCTCGACGAGTACGCGCCCGACTCGGTACCCGTTTATCTCGAACTGGCCCGCCGCACCGCGGACCGGGCGATCTCCGCGGGCCGCATCTCGCCGTCGGCGGCGGCGCCGCTGCTCGGCGTGCTCGCCCGTCCGCCTGCGGAGCGATAGTGACCGAGCCGATCATCGCGCGGACCCGCACCGAGTTGGCCGCCGCGCGCGCGAAGCTCGACGGCACGGTCGGCGTTGTCATGACGATGGGTGCGCTGCACGAGGGACACGACGCGCTGATCCGGGCGGCGGCCGCGCAGGCGGACCACGTGCTCGTCACCATCTTCGTGAATCCGCTGCAGTTCGGGCCGAACGAGGACTTCGACCGCTACCCCCGCCCCTTTGTTGACGACATCGCGCGGTGTGCGTCGCTCGGCGTCGACGTCGTCTTCGCGCCGCCGACCGAGGTCATGTATCCGGACGGCGACCCGCAGGTACGCGTGAATCCCGGTGCCCGCGCAGAAATCCTCGAGGGCGCGAGCCGACCCGGTTTCTTCCACGGCGTGCTGACCGTCGTGATGAAGCTGCTGCAGCTCACGCGGCCGGACTACACATTCTTCGGCGAGAAGGACTACCAGCAGATCGCACTCGTACGCCAGATGGTGGCGGACCTGAACGTACCGGTCGAGATCGTCGGCGTGCCGACCGAGCGGGAAGCCGACGGCCTGGCCAAGTCGAGCCGCAACACGTACCTGTCGGTCGCTGGACGCTCCGCTGCACTTGCCCTGTCCGCGGCGTTGCATGCCGGCGCGGAGGCGGCATCGAGAGGCGGCGGGCCGGATGCCACCGTAGCGGTCGCTGTCGACGAATTCACGCGTCGCGCAGCGGTGTCGGCCGAGCCCGTCGAACTCGACTACCTCGTGCTGACCGCGCCCGATCTAGGCCCGGCTACCCAATCTGGGCCGGCGCGAATGCTCGTCGCGGCGTGGATCGGTCGGGACGCCGAAGCCGGACGGCCGGGTACGCGACTGATCGACAACGGACCGGTGACCCTGGCCTGACGGTGGGTGCCGACCGATAATCGCGACGGCCGGCGACGGGATCGCGCGCCATGTCGCGACGGGCCGCGACGGGCCGCTATTTCACCACGCGGCGTCGCTGGCGCCTCCGGCGCTTGACCGACTCCGACGCGACGGTATCGCGCGGCGTGTTACCGGACGGTAGTATCCTCGCGGTTCCGCCGAGGCCGGGAGGGTCGCATTCGATGAGCCGTCGCTGGTTGCCGCCGGTCATCGCGGTCGTCGTCCTCGCCGCGGTCGGCCTCGGGTTGTGGCTCGCGAACCGATCCGCACCGATCCCGACAACCGCTCCGGCGACCGCGCCGCGAGCCGGCTCGTGCTGGAACGTCGATGACAAGAAGATCGCCGGGCAACTGCCGTGGTCGGGCCGACCGGTGCCGTGCAGCGCGCCGCACACCGCCGAGATCGTGTCGGTCGGTCAGGTCGACGCCAAGCTGGTGCGCGCCGCGCAGCACGACAAGGGTCAGGACGCGCAGTTGAACGCGTTCGTGATGGCCACGAGTGCCCGTGCCACGTGCGTAGACAAGGCCGGCTCGTACGTCGGCGGTGCCTGGCGCGGTGCCCAACTGACCGTCTATCCGGACTTCGTCGCGCCGGCGCGCAACGGCTTCTTCGCGTGCGTCATCGCACAGGTCGCCGACCCCGGCGGCACCCGGGTGGTGACCCGCAATGCGAGCCTGGCCGGCGCGCTCACCGGCGCATCGGCCGACGCCCTCAACATCGACTGCGTCGCGGATGACGTCGGCGCCTCGGCCACGCTGAAATTTGTCGCATGTGGCCAACCACACACGTCCGAGTTCGTCGGCCTCTACACCGTCACGCCGGCCAACGCGCCCTACAACGGGACTGCCATCCAGACCGCCGTGTCCGGCGGCTGCCAGCAACTTGTCGATTCGTTCCTCGGTCTCACCGACGGGAAAGCCCGCTCCGACCTGCGGGTTTCCGAGGTCGGGCCGGATTCGGCAAACCTCTGGGCCGGTAGCGACCAGACGTTCGCGTGCTACGCGTCGGCGTCCGCGCCGTGGGTCGGATCACTCAAAGGCCTCGGGACCCGGCCGCTGCCGCACTGACGCGGTGACCAAGACTGGAGACATGGACCTGCCGCCCTCACAGCGCCGCCCGTCGGTGCCGCGCCGCCTCCCCGCGCCGTCGCCGGGGTGGTCGGAGACCACCGACGTGGTGGTTATCGGCTCCGGCGTCGCCGGGCTAACCGCCGCGCTGCATCTTCGGGAAGCCGGGCTGCACGTCACGGTGGTGACGAAGGTCAACATCGACGATGGTTCGACCCGTTGGGCGCAGGGCGGCATCGCCGCGGTCCTCGATCCGTACGACTCGCCGGCCGCGCACGCGGCGGACACCCTCGTCGCCGGTGTCGGGCTGTGCGACGAAGCCGCCGTGGACGTACTCGTGACGGAGGGGCCGACGCGGGTACGCGAATTGATGCGCTGGGGCGCCGAGTTCGACCGCCACGCGAACGGTTCGCTGATGCTCACCCGCGAGGGCGGCCACCACGCGAATCGCATCGTGCACGCTGGCGGCGACGCGACCGGCGCCGAGGTTCAGCGCGCGCTGCACGCACTGGTGATGCGCGATCCGTGGATCCGGCTCGTCGAGCACGCGCTCGTCCTCGACCTGCTACGCGGCCCGGACGGCTCGGCGTGCGGTGTCACTCTGCACGTGCTCGGCGAGGGATCCGATGATGGCGTCGGCGCCATCCTGGCGCGCGCCGTGGTGCTCGCGACCGGTGGCATGGGCCAGGTGTACGCATCGACGACGAACCCAATCGTGTCGACCGGCGATGGTGTGGCGCTGGCCCTGCGTGCCGGCGCGGTGGTCACCGACATCGAGTTCGTACAGTTCCATCCGACCGCGCTCGTGGTCCCGGCCGGGCCCGGCGGCGTACGCAGTGCCCAACAACCGCTGGTGTCGGAAGCGATGCGG